>CAYWBE010000280.1:0-2186 GCA_964456295.1 uncultured Candidatus Nemicrothrix sp. | reverse complement strand
CTATCACTCTCCCCTAAACGGTGGAGAAACGATCTGTGAGAAGCCTGTACGTATCCACACCTGGGGGCTTCGCGGTCGCCCCTATCCCCTTTCGGCGAGGCATGACAGACTCGAACCGCGATGAGAGAGCACCCCGAAACCCCGATCTTCGGTCCTGAAGACCCGCGGCTCGATCCTCCGAACCCGCCGGAGATTCAACCGGCGCGCTCGATCGTCAAGGCGATCTCCTGGCGGGTGGTGGGAACGCTCGACACCCTGATCCTGTCCTTTGTCATCCTCAGTTTTCTCGGTCCCTTCTTCGGCCTTGAGGAGGCAAGCGGCGCCGACAAGTTGAGAACCGCTGCCTGGATTGCGTTAACCGAAGTAGCAACCAAGATGGCGCTCTACTACCTGCATGAGCGGCTCTGGTCGCGATCGCAATGGGACCGCACCCTGGACGAGGAAGGTCACTATCGAGACGGTCGACGGCGCTCGGCCACCAAGACGGCGACATGGCGGGTGTTGGCGAGCGCGGACACCATGGTGCTCGGCTTCGTCTTCACCGGCAATCTGGGGACAGCGATTTCGATCGGTGGGTTTGAGGTCATCACGAAGTTGGTGCTCTATTTCTTCCACGAGCGCTACTGGGCGCGGATTCGCTGGGGGATCATCCCGGGGAGTGCGTGAGATCCGAGCCAAACCGCCGAAACAGGGCGCCGTTTCGCGTATCTACACCTAGGGCTCCCGTCGTCGCCCTGCGGGACGGGAGGGTCAACTCGTCGTGTCTGGGCACGTGCCCGACACTGTGCTGGCAGCCGTTCTGGTAGCCAAAGTCGACTGCGGTTCGTGCCCCGCCCCTCAGGATCAGTTGACGAACCCCTCCCGGGGGTGGGACCCTCATCGGCGAGCGGTGGCACGGGTCGTCGCCGGATCAGAAGGCGGAGAACCATGCCCCTGTACGTAATCGAACGAGCGATGCCCGGTCTGGGGGCGATGGGTCCCGAGGAACTGCAGGGCGCTGCGGCGCACTCCAACGAGACCCTGGAGGCGATGCGGGCCGAGGGCAAGGACATCTCCTGGAGGCACTCCTACGGGACGGCCGACAAGTCGTTCTGCATCTACGAGGCGGCCGACGAGGGTCTCGTGCAGGAGCATTCCGAGCGGAGCGGCTTTCCGGCCGATGTCATTTCTGAGGTCGGAGGGATCATCGGACCGGAGACTGCCGACGGCTGAGCGCCACGGTCACAGCGCTCCACCGTCATCGAGCCTGCCCGTATCTACAACTAGGGCTTCTGGCGCCACCCCAGCGAACGCGGCCTCGATGCCCTGACTCTTGTTGAGGGCGCCCTTTCGGTCGGTCATCCGGCTGTTCGGTGCCGTCGGGTGGCGGGTACCGTCTCCGGCATGAGCGTGCCGATCGAGGACGATCCCCGAGGTCCGGGGCAGGAACCATTGGAGTACGGCGCCCTGACGTCCCGGTTCGAGGTCATCCGGGCCGATGCCGACCGGACGCCCGACTCGCTCGTTCCCCGGTCGATCATGCGGGGCATCGCCGCCGGGCTGTCGAGGGCGCCGTCGCTCCGGAGGACCGACCCCCTCAAGAGCCACCAGCAGCGATCCCTGTGGGCCCGCCTGGCCGACGAGGCCACGGCACGCCCCGAGCATGTCGGCTTCGTCCTCCTGGGGGACGGTGGCGTCCGGGAACTGGCCGAGCGGTTGGGCGTGCCCCACAAGACCCTGGCCACCCGCCTGGACGGATGGTGTCGCACCCGCCCCCGGATGGTCGTGACGTTCACCGGGCGCAAGGTCAGGGGAGCCGTTCCCCTCCACGCGGTCCAGCTGCCGGTGGCCTCCGACCTGGTGCTCTGGGCAGCCACCACCCGGGCCGCCGTCGACGAGGTGGACGGTCGGCCACCCCATCCACTCCTGGTGGCCGACGCCGCCGAACGCCTGGCCATGCTGGGCACCACCGGACCGGCCTTCGGGACGTGGCCGGACCTCGACGACGCCGTCGAGGACCTGGGCATCGCCATCGGCCGCAAGGGTGGCGACCCCCCGCGCCGCCGGTTGGACACCGGTCGCCACCGCTGACCCGGACGACGCCACCTTCCCGGCCGCGGGTTCATCGGTCACACTGCCGCCCCCGGGGGGCCCGGGGCCCGTAGCCTTTTCGTCGTGGCCACCACCTCGTCCTCCGATCCGACGCG
>CAYWBE010000279.1:0-2212 GCA_964456295.1 uncultured Candidatus Nemicrothrix sp. | reverse complement strand
CGTTGTAGGGCGACTCGCCGCGGGACTCGTCGCGGAAGAAGAACGCCTGGCCCTCACCCGCGGTGCTCACCGGGACGAAGGTGCCCTGGCGTTCGGCCTCCGCGACCTCGTCCCCCACACCCTGGTTGCTGCCCCAGTAGGCGAAGACCGGTCGGTTCAGGTTGCCGATGAGGTCGATGTCGCTGGACCGGGCCGAGCGCACCAGGCCGACGGTGAGTGGAACCTCGCTCTGGTAGACGGCCAGGAAGCGGGTCACCCCGTTCTCGATGTGGGTCTCATAGACCACGTCGGCCGACTGGATGCCCACCTGGGGCAGTGACTTGGAGTCGTTGTTGCCGATCTTCACGGCCAGCGCCGGACGGTCGGCAGCGCCGTCCACGGCCGGCAGGCCGGTGAGCGGATGCACCGCCCCGGTCCATCCCAGGATCGTCGTGGTGGAGGGTGCGCCGACCGTGGTGGTCGTCACCACGTCGTCGGTGGCCACCGCCCCGTCCGATGCGTCGCCGGCGCCACCGGCGGCCACCGTGGTGGTCGTGGTCGCGGCGGTGGATCCGACGGTGCCCAGCGTGGGGGCCGGCGCCTCGTCGTCACCGCCGAATCCGCACGCTCCGGCAACCAGGAGGGCGGCCAGCAGCCCGGCCGGGGCCAGCCCGGACCGGAGGCCCGACGTGATCCGGCCCGACCTCATCGTTCGTCCAACGCGGCGATGCGCACGTCGACCGACGGATGCTCGGCGGTGACCTCTCCGGTCCGCCCGTCGGGCTGGAGCAGCCACAGCCGGGCGGTGGCCGAGGGAGCGTCCACCGCTGCCCCGAGGTCGGACAGCGCCCGCAACGCCTCCTGCATCCCCGGTGGGAAGCGGGTCAGGTCCGCCCCCTCGAAGTCGGTCTGGACCATGCGGTCCCGACCGCCACCGGCCGCCCCGCGTCCCAGGCCGACGCCCCCGAGGGAGGGGAAGCGCCCGAGGGCCACCGCGGTGGTCTCCCCGCGCAGGCCGTCACCGGCGCAGCGAACCAGCAGGTGGGCCACCAGCGCCTCGAGCTCCACCAGGGTGAGGCGGTCGGCCGCCCCCGTGGTCAGGACGATCGAGGCCGAGTCGCGACCGGCCATGGCCAGCGCGTTGCCGGCCGGGGAGTCCAGGACGTACACGTCGGGCCGCTGGATTCCGTGGGTCAGGCAGAGCCCGTCGACCGTGTTGTGCAGCCGGGGAAACTCACCGGCCAGCGCCGGGCGGACGCCGAGGCCCCGACGCAGCGTCCCCTCGGCCCGTCGGGTCACCACCGCGGCGAACAGGGCACCCGCCCCCACGCCGACGATCGGCCAGACGACGGGAGGAACGCCGGTCACGACGGCGATGACCAGGATGAGCAGGCCGACGAGGATTGCCGGCACGGTGACCGGGTGGCGGAGGATCGACATGGAAGGCCGGTGGGGTCCGTGGAGTCGGGGACGGGGTGCCCGACCGGGCGGTTCAGCCCGGGCCGGTGGAACGCCCCGCATGATACGCCCGCCGTCCGGCGACCGGGGGGTCCCCACGCCGGATGACCGGGCTCCGGGACTGCCCGTCACCGGGCTGTCGGCCCCGTCCCGTCGGAACCCGCCACCGAGGCATACGCCTCGAGGTAGTGGTCGGCCAGCCGACGCATCGAGAACTCCTCGGCGCGCTGGCGTCCGCTGGCCACCAGCCGGTCCGCGAGGACCCGGTCGGCCAGGACCTTGGCGATGGCCACCCCGAGCGCCTCGGCGTCGCCCGGCGGGACCAGCACGGCGTCGTCGCCACCCCGGGCCACCTTGGCGTAGCCCGGGATGTCGCTGGCCACCACCGGGGTGTCGCACGCCATCCCCTCCAGCAGCACCACGCCGAACGACTCGCCACGCAACGACGGGGCACAGAACACGTCGGCTCCCCGGATCCTGGCCGTGCGCTCCTCGTCGGAGATCCGGCCCAGCCACTGCACCCGCGCATCGCCGGCCACCCGCGCCCGCAGCTCGTCGGTCTCCGGTCCGTCGCCGGCCACCCACAGGCGGACGTCGGGCCCCAGCCCCGACATGGCGTCCAGCAGCACCGCCAGGCCCTTGCGGGGCTCGTGGCGACCGATGAAGAAGATGGTGGGTCCCTCGGTGGGCCACGGCTCCACCTGGCGGCTGCGCTGCACCTCCACCCCGTTGAACAGGACCTCGTACTCGCCTCCGAGGGAGTCCCGGGCCATGG
>CAYWBE010000278.1:0-2220 GCA_964456295.1 uncultured Candidatus Nemicrothrix sp. | reverse complement strand
GGTAGAAGACGAGGATCCCGCTGATGTTGAACAGGGTGTGCACGATGGCCACCGTGACGGCCGCCGGGTTGCCGGTGGCCAGTGCCGCCAGCAGCGCGGTGACCGTGGTCCCCACGTTGGCCCCCAGGGTGACCGGATAGATGTTCTCCAGGGTCAGCACCCCGGATGCGGCCAGCGGGACCAGCACCGAGGTGGTGATCGACGAGGACTGCACCGAGATGGTGATGATGGCGCCCAGCAGAATGGCCACCACGCCCGAGCCGGCGCCCAGGGCCCGGTTGATGGCCGCCTCCACCCGGTCGGCCACCAGCAGTCGCATGTTCTTCGTGATGTAGGCCAGGGCCAGGAAGATGAAGGCCAGGCCGATGACGATCATCAGCCCGCCCTTCCAATTGCCCTGGGCGCCGAGGTCGACCAGGAGGTCCTTGACCATCCCGGCGGGCTTCTTCACCGCGGCCTTCAACGGGCTCTTGAACGACGCCCCCGAACTGCCCAGGACCCGCTCGGTGATCCAGCCCGCGGTGTCGGACAGGTAGCCGGTGGCCAACTCGATGGGCAGGAAGACGGCCACGGCCAGGATGTTGAAGAAGTCGTGGACGGTGGCCGCCGCGAACGCCCGACGGAACTCCATGTCGCGGCGGACGTGGCCGAGGGACGCCAACGTGTTGGTGACCGTGGTCCCGAGGTTGGCCCCCATGATCATCGGCACCGCGTCGTCGGCACCCACCACCCCGGAGGCCACCAGGCCCACGATGACCGATGTGGACACCGACGAGGACTGGACCAGCACGGTGGCCAGAAGGCCGACGAACAGGCCGCCGATCGGGTTGGAGACGCCCTCGAACAGGCCGTCCACGAAGCCCTTGCCCATGGTCTTGAAGCCACCGCTCAGCAGCTCCACCCCGGTCAGGAACAGGTAGAGCAGCGCGACGACGAGCAGGGCCCGCAGGAGGGTCGGCATCTCGCGCCGCTGCTCCGACATCGGGCGCAACGACGGCAATCCATGGGATGGAGAGGACGATTCGGCAGCCACCGGACCGGAACCATAGAAGACGGACCGGGCCGTCGCACCCACCTCGGCCCGGTTCACGGAGGAACCGGGCCCAGAGAGCTATTCCCGGCCTTTACCGGGGTTTTCGGTCCGATGTGGGAGAACTACCCCTGCAGGGACACCTGCACGGGCGGAGCGGCCACTCTCCGGGCCGCCCCCACGGAGAGCACGAGATCAGAAAGCAGAGAACCGAGAACCATGAGCACCCAGTTGCTGGAGTTCAGCCCGGTCACCAACCGGTCCACCGACCCGACCGCCGAGGGATCGGCGTCGACCTGGATGTCGAGGGGCGCATGCGCCCAGAGCGACCCCGACGTCTTCTTCCCCCACGACGGCGTGGGCGTCGAGGTGGCCAAGGCCATCTGCGCCGACTGCCGGGTCACCGGACCGTGCCTGGATTACGCCCTGACCCACCGCATCGAGCACGGCGTGTGGGGCGGCTGTTCGGAACGCCAGCGCCGGCGCATCCTGCGGGATCGTCGGGCGGCCGCCCGCGAGACCGGACTGGTGGCGGTCGCCGCCTGACCGGGCACGACGACCACCCACGGGGCGTTCCCCTCCACGCCCCGCCCTGCGGCAGTGGCCCTGGCGAACCAATCGCCGGGGCCGCTGTCGCGTCCCGGGTCGGTTGGTGGGTCCCGGGTCCGGCCGGCAGGACCAGCCCTCGGGACGAGGTTCAGGCCGAGGCCTGCTCCTCTTCCTCCTCGTAGCCGAGGTCCCAGGAGATCAGCACGTTCTCACGCTCGGCGTCACGGTTGATCCGCTCCCGGTTGCGACGGAACTGCGGATCATGGGGCGGCAGCAGCATCAGGCGGGCGTGCACCCGGTCGCGGAAGGACTCGATCAGGTGCGGGTCGCCGAAGCTGGACCGGACCTCCCAGTGGGGGGCGGCCGGACCGAGGTACACGACCTTCACGTCGCCGACCGGCGGCTGGGGTGGGAGATCGTCGGAGAAGGTGCTCATGGGCCGGGAGTGTACCGGTGGCCCCTCGGGCCCCGACTCAGGCCTTTGCGGAGCCGTCCTCCGGTTCGTCCCCGGAATCGGCCTCGGCCTGCCCCTCGGCCAGCCCCTTCTGGAGCTCCTTCTGGGCCTTGCCGAGGTTGCGGGCCAGCTTGGGGATCTGGTTCCCGCCGAACAGCACCAGGGCGATGACCGCCACGATGATCAG
>CAYWBE010000277.1:0-2228 GCA_964456295.1 uncultured Candidatus Nemicrothrix sp. | reverse complement strand
CGGATGGTCGACGTGATGGGAGCCACCGACGACGGGCCCAACGGGCAGATGGTGGTCTGGCGGGGCGGGAAGGGCACGGCGTCCAGGCCCTCGGCGGCATGGGAGGCCACCGGGTACGGCCCGGGGCTGATGTTGTCGCCCACGTCCAGCAGCAGGTCGATGTCGGACGGGCGGCCGTGGCCGTCGAGGATCCGAGCCAGGATCTTCTCCTCCCAGCCGGTCCCCTCACGGCACGGCGAGCACTTGCCGCACGACTCGCGGGCGAAGAACCGCACCATCCGGTGGCAGGCCTTCACGGCGTCGGTGGTCTCGTCCATCACGATGATGGCGCCCGATCCCAGCATCGAACCGGCGGCCCCCACCTCGCGGGCCTCCAGGGGCAGGTCGAGGTGCTCGTCGAAGAACCACGGGGCCGACCCACCGCCCGGGATGAACATCTTCAGTTCGTGGCCGTCGCGGATGCCCTGGCAGAACTCGTCGCCGTAGAACAGGTCCCGGAACGTGGTGACACCCTGTTCGACCTCGTAGACGCCGGGCCGGACCACGTGGCCCGAGACGGCGAACAGGCGGGTGCCCGGCGAGGCCTCCGACCCCATCCGACGGTACGCGGCGGCCCCGTTGGCCATGATCCACGGCACGTTGGCCAGCGTCTCCACGTTGTTGACGATGGTCGGCTGCCCGTACAGCCCGATGGCCGCCGGGAAGTACGGCGGCTTCAGACGGGGCATGCCCCGGTTGCCCTCGAGGCTCTCGATGAGCGCCGTCTCCTCGCCCACGATGTAGGCGCCGGCACCCCAGTGGAGCGTGATGTCGACCGAGAGGTCCGTCCCCAGGACGTTGCGGCCCACGTAGCCCGCGGCGTAGGCCTCGTTGAGCGCCACGGCGATGCGTTCCTGGGCCAGGGCCATCTCGCCGCGGACGTACAGGAAGCACTGCGACAGGCCGAGGGCGTAGCAGGCGATGAGGCAGCCCTCGATGAGCTGGTGGGGGTCGCACTCCATGAGGAGCCGGTCCTTGTAGGTCCCGGGCTCGCTCTCGTCGCCGTTGACCACCAGGTACCGGGGCCACACGCCCTCGGGGCAGAAGCCCCACTTCACGCCCGCCGGGAAGCCGGCACCACCACGGCCCAGGAGGGTGGCCTCGCGGACCTGGCCGTGGACGGCGTCGGGGGCCATGGCCAACGCAGCCCGCAGGCCCTCGTAGCCGCCGGTGGCCAGGGACCGCTCCAGGGTGAAGGAGTCCTCGTGGGCGAAGCGGGAGGTGACGACCTTCGGCCCGCCGTTGTCGACGTAGCCCGCGGCGTGGGGGACGTAGGCACCGGTCATGAGGTCGCCCCGTCCCCGGCGGCCGGCATCCACGCCGGCGGACCGTCGACCTGCTCGGGCGGGACCACGCCGGCTCGCCGATCGTCGGGCACGTGCTGGCGGACCCGACCGAGGGTGCCGTGTTCGGGTAGGTCGCCGCGGTCGCCGGCCGCGCCGCGCTCCAGCGGGCTGCGCCCGGCCCGGATGTCGGCCACCACCTCGTCCAGTGTCCCGGCATCGGCCCGGTGGAAGTACCGGTAGTTCACGGTGAAGCAGGGCGCCTCGGTGCAGGCGGCCACGCACTCCACGTCCTCGACGGTGAACAGGCCGTCGTCGGTGGTCCCGCCGGCCCGTACCCCGAGGGTGGACTCGGCGTGCTCCAGCAGCTCCTCGCCGCCCAGCAACTGGCAGGACACGTTGGTGCAGACGTTGACGACGTACTTCCCCACCGGATGGAACTTGAACATCTCGTAGAAGCTGCCGGTGCCCAGCACCTCGGCCGGCGTGGTCCCGGTCAGGCCGGCGATCTCGGTCATGGCGTCCGGGGTGACCCACCCCTCCTGCTCCTGGGCCAGGTGGAGAAGCGGGATCATGGCCGACTTCGGCTTCGGGTACCGGGCCAGGATCTCGCGGGCGATGCGCTCGTGGGCGGCGTCGAACCAGCTCACCGGTCGACCTCCCCCATGATGGGGTCGACCGACGACACGACGGCCACGCCGTCGGCGATCAGGCCTCCCTCCATCAGGTGCGGCAGGGTCTGCAGGTTCACGAAGCTCGGCCCCCGGATGTGCATCCGGTACGGCTTCGGACCCCCGTCCGACACCAGGTAGCACCCCAGTTCGCCCCGGGGGGACTCCACCGCGGCATACGTCTCGCCCTCGGGCACGTGGAAGCCCTCGGTGAAGATCTTGAAGTGGTGGATGA
>CAYWBE010000276.1:0-2232 GCA_964456295.1 uncultured Candidatus Nemicrothrix sp. | reverse complement strand
GCCGCCTACCGCAACGCCACCGAGGAGAACGACGCCCCCACGGTGATCCTGGCCAAGACCATCAAGGGCTGGACGCTCGGCGAGGGCTTCGAGGCCCGCAACGCCACCCACCAGATCAAGAAGATGACCACCAACGAGCTGCTGGCCCTGCGCGAGCGCCTGCACCTGGAGGACGAGATCCCCGAGTCGGCCCTGGCCGGCGACCGGGCCCCCTACTACCGGCCGGCCGAGGACAGCCCGGAGCACGAATACATGGTGCAGCGCCGCCGGGCCCTCGGCGGGTCGATCCCCAAGCGGCGGATCCGGAACCGACGTCCGCTGACCCTGCCCGACCCCTCGGTGTTCGCCGGCCTGGCCAAGGGCTCCGAGGGCCGGGCCGTGTCCACCACCATGGCCATGACCAACCTGTTGCGCGACCTGATGCGCGACGAGGCGTTCGGCCCACGGGTCGTGCCCATCGTCCCCGACGAGGCCCGTACGTTCGGGATGGACTCGCTGTTCCGCGAGTTCGGCATCTACGCCCCGTTCGGCCAGTTGTACGAGCCGGTCGACCACGAGCTGCTGCTCTCGTACAGCGAGAGCACCGACGGACAGCTCATCGAGGAGGGCATCACCGAGTGCGGATCGATGTCCAGCTTCATCGCCGCAGGCACCACGTACGCCAACCTCGGCGTACCCATGGTGCCCTTCTACACCTTCTACTCGATGTTCGGCTTCCAGCGGGTCGGCGACTCGATCTGGTCGGCAGCCGACTCGAGGGCCCGCGGCTTCCTGCTGGGCGCGACAGCCGGGCGAACCACGTTGGCCGGCGAGGGCCTCCAGCACCAGGACGGCCACAGCCTGCTGCTGGCCGCCACCGTGCCCGCCTGTCAGGCCTTCGACCCGGCCTTCGCCTACGAACTGGGTGCCGTCATCGACGACGGGCTGACCCGCATGTACGGAGACAACTCCTCGAGCGACGGGGCCTCCGACCCCGACGTCTTCTACTACGTCACGCTCTACAACGAGACCTACGAGATGCCGCCCCGGCCCGACCACGTGAGCGACGCCGACGTGGTCCGTGGGCTCTACCTCTGGCAGGACGCACCGGACGTGGCCCAGCCCGCTGGGGACCACGCTCGGGCCACCCTCCTGTTCTCCGGTTCGGCCCAGGGAGCCGCCCGGGCGGCAGCCGACGAGCTCTCCGACCGTTGGGGCGTAGGCGTCGACCTGTGGAGCGCCACCTCCTACAAGCGACTCCGCGAGGAGGCCCTGGCCGTGGAGCGGAGGAACCGACTCCACCCCCTGGAGGCCGCCGAGGTCCCGCTGGTCACCCGGCTACTGGCCGACGGCGAGGGGCCGGTGGTCGCCGTATCGGACTACCAGAAGCTGGTCCCCGGGCAGGTGGCCCGCTGGATCCCCCGTCCTTACCACACCCTCGGCACCGACGGATTCGGGCGCAGCGACACCCGTGAGGCCCTCCGGCGGTTCTTCGAGGTGGATACCGGCCACGTGGTGGTGGCCGTCCTCCACGCCCTGGCCCGTGAGGGAGCCATCGAGCCTGCCGTGGTGGCCGAGGCCATCGCCCACCACGGCCTGGACGTCGAAGCCGACGATCCGGGCCGGCACGACACGGTGCCCCTCCCCGGACAGGGTGTCGGGCGTTCGAGTGTCGCCGACTGAGGTGCCCGGCGCCCCACACGGCCCACGGTAGGTTCCGGCCATGACCCCACCACCGGAGGGCACTCCCGGCACGCTGGCCATCACCGGCGACGCCGCAGCCGACGACCTCCTGAACACCGATCCACTGGCTCTGCTGGTCGGGATGCTGCTGGACCAGCAGGTCCCCATGGAGTGGGCCTTCCGGGGGCCGGCCACCCTGGTCGACCGACTGGGCCACCTCGACGTGGCCGCCGTCGCCGACATGGATCCCGAAGCCTTCCTCGACGCATGTCGGGCCAAGCCGGCCATCCACCGGTTCCCGAAGTCGATGGCCGGTCGCATCCAGGACCTGTGCCGCCACATCGTCGACCACCACGGCGGCGACGCGGCCGACGTCTGGACCGGTGCGGTCGACGGTGCCGACCTGGCCCGTCGCCTCCGGGCACTTCCGGGCTACGGCGCCGAGAAGACGAAGATCTTCGTGGCCATCCTGGCCAAGCGAATGGGCCACCGCCCCGAGGGATGGGAAGCAGCCGCCGGACCGTTCGCCGACGACGTACCCCGATCGGTGGCCGACATCGACGGACCCGA
>CAYWBE010000275.1:0-2248 GCA_964456295.1 uncultured Candidatus Nemicrothrix sp. | reverse complement strand
GAAGGGCAGGCCGGCCAGCATCCCGGCCAGTAGGCGGATGCCCGTTCCCGAGTTGCCGACGTCCAGGTCGTGGGAGGCGGGCCGGAGGTCGCCGCCGGCGATCCTGAGCACCGGACGCCCGTCGGACTCGTCCGGGACCACCCGGGCGCCGAGGGCCTCGACGATGGACCGGGTGCAGGACACGTCACCGCCGTCGCTCAGGCCGCCGATGGTCGATTCGCCGTCGGCCAGGGCGGCCAGCAGCAGCACCCGATGCGAGATCGACTTGTCGCCCGGAACCCGGATCCGCCCCCGCAGTGGTCCACCGGGTTCGACGACGAGGCGACCGGCGGCCGACCCGGCGACTCGGTCGTTCATGCCAGGGGTGCCGTGGTCGGGCGGTAGCCCTTGGCCATGAGCCCACCGCAGAGGCGTTCGGCGCTGGTGGCCTCCACGATCAGGAGGATCACGCCGCGGTCCCCTTCTGCGGAGTGGGCGATCTCGAGGTCGAAGATGTTCACGTCGAGGTCGGTGGCCAGCAGGGTGATCGACGCCAGCTCGCCCGGCTGGTCGAGCACCGGGATCCGGACCTCCAACAGTTCGGACGGTCGCGGCGCCCCGGTGGGCAGGCTGATCCGGGCCGTGCGGGCCGTCTCCAGGCGCCGCAGCAGGCCGGGGCGGTCCCCGTCGACCACCTCGGACCGCACGGCGGTCAGGGCGTCGATGAGGTTGGACAGCACCTGGTCGATGGCCGTGGCGTTCTCACTGCAGATGTCGGGCCAGATGCCCGGATGCCCGGCGGCCACCCGGGTCATGTCCCGGAACCCCCCGGCGGCCAGGCGGAGGACCGCCGCATGCTCGGCGGAGCGCTCCGAGGCGATGCCCATCAGGGCGGCCGCCGTCAGGTGCGGCACGTGGGAGACGATGGCCACCAGCGAGTCGTGCCGATCGGGCGGCAGGGTGATGATCTCGGCGCCCAGGGAACCCACCACCGTCCGGACCCGGGCCAGGGCGTCCCCGTCGGTCTCCGGGGTGGGGGTCAGCACCCAGGTGGCGTCGACGAACATCCCGGGATCGGCGCCGCCGACCCCCTCCTGCTCGGAGCCGGCCATCGGGTGGCCGCCGATGTAGCGGGGGTCGGCCACCACGTCCACCACGGGTGCCTTGACGCTGCCCACGTCGGTGACCAGTCCGTGCGGGGCCGCCGACAGCGCCTCGGTGACCGCCGCGGCCAGCTGCCCCACCGGCGTCGCCACGAAGGTCACCTCGGCCTCGGCGTCCCACCCGGTCCGGTCGACCACGCCCATGTCCAGCGCGGTGGCCAGGGTGTCCCCGTCGAGGTCCACCCCGGAGACGTGCCAGCCCTGGGACCGCAACGCCATGCCGATCGATCCGCCGATGAGGCCGATGCCGACGACGGTGGCCCGACGGGCCGAACCGGCCGGGGAAGCGAGGTCCACCATGGGGGTCGATGCTACCGGCGGCCGTCTCGGCCCTTGGGTGGGATTCCGACCGCCGGACGGTCAGGCGTCCGGAAGATCGGACGGTGGGCCGGCCACCGCCACCCCGAGGGCGCGGACCTCCTCGACGGTCAGGGAGCGCCAGGCTCCCGGCGCCAACGACCGGTCGGCGATCGGTCCGACGCGGGTCCGGACCAGCCGCACCACCGGATGCCCCACCGCCTCGCACATCCGTCGGACCTGCCGGTTCCGGCCCTCGTGGATGGTCAGGCGGACCACCGACGCGTCCAGCAGGGCGGCCCTCGCCGGAGCCGTCGGGCCATCGTCCAGATCGATGCCCTCGCGGAGCCGGCGGAGCACCGCACGGGTCGGCTCCCCCCGGACCTCGGCCACGTACTCCTTCTCCACCCCGTAGGAGGGATGGGTGAGCCGGTGGGTCAGCTCTCCGTCGTTGGTGAGGAGGAGGATGCCCTCGGTGTCGGTGTCCAGGCGGCCCACCGGGAAGACCCGTGGTTCGTCGGGCACCAGCCCGACCACCGTGGGCCGGCCCTGGGGGTCGTCGGCCGTGGTGACCACGCCGGCCGGCTTGTTCAACAGGTAGTGGACGAGGCCGGGGCGAACGCCGATCGGTGCACCGTCGACCTCGATGAGCGCCGTCTCGGGATCGACCCGCCGCCCCAGCACCGCCACCAGGCCGTCGACGGTGACCCGTCCGTCGGCGATCAGGTCCTCGCACGTGCGGCGGCTGCCCACGCCGACCCTGGCCAGCACCTTCTGCAGGCGTTCGCCCCCGTGCTCGTCGGCTCCGG
>CAYWBE010000274.1:0-2261 GCA_964456295.1 uncultured Candidatus Nemicrothrix sp. | reverse complement strand
TGACGAGGTGGTCGACGAGACCATCGGGCTGGCGGCCGACGCAGCCGCCGCCGTCACCGCCCACGCCTGAGGGCGGTACCGGGCGGGCCCGTCTCCGGCGGGCCACGGGGCGACCTGTCACGGGCGTCGCGTACCGCTATCGTGATGGACAGACATCAAGAGCGCGCCGTGATCGACAGGTCGCGACGCCACCAACCGAGCCCCCGTGCAGGGGGTCACGGTGGTCAGCCACGTGCAGATGTGCACCCAGAGACAGAGGTGAAAAATGAAGCCTGAACGGCTCCCCGAACCCGTATGTGCCGCCGAGACCGTCGGCACCGTCGATGCCCCCGTAGCGGGCGACCCGCTCGACGATCGCCGGCGCGTGCGCCAGCGCGTGCGCCTCCGTAGGCTGAACGCCGCCCTCGACCGCCTCGGCATCCTGGACGCCATCGGTCGTGACTGGCTCACCGTCGACTCCGGCACTGGACGGGTCCACTTCGACGACCTCACCGAGGGTCGCTACCTGGCATTCCAGTTGCTGCTCGACGACCTGGCCGACGGTGTCGGCCGCCCGACCGGCGCTGCCGTATCCGCCCGTCGCAACGTCCTGCGGGTGACCGCACCGGTCCGTCCGCCGCTGATCGCCCACCAGGGGGGAACCGGTCCGCACATCGGAGGTCGCCGGTGAGCGCCGAACTGTTCCAGGTGTCGGCCGTCGAGTGGGAGGTCCTCTGCGGGGTCATCGATGCCATGGGGCCCGAGGGCCCGGTGAACGTCCCGTACCTGTCCTTCCCCGGCCGCGGGACCGACCCGAGGTGGTACTTCACCAGCCCCGACGGCATGGAGGTCTCCGTGGCCCACGACCGCGACATCTCCCTCCGGGGGGTCCCGGACCTGCGGTGCGTCGTGGTGCCGCCGACCCTGATCCGCCACGGACACCTGCTGGCCCACACCGAGGAGGGCTGCGACCTGCTCGTGGACACCGAGGGGTACCTCCACCTGGCTGGCCACGGTGGTTCGGACGTGGTGATCGACCAGCCCGCCCCGGACGTCTGGTGGCGCTCCGACCAGGCACCGTTCGTGCCCGAGCTGGGACCGTTGGCCGAAGCGGTGGTCGACGCCGGCGCCCTGTGCCGGGCCATGGTGGCCGTCAGCGTGTGGCCTCCGGGGACCGACGAGGACGTCGAGGCGCCGGTCGTCCAGGTGGAGGTGGACGGCGACCAGTTGGCCTTCGGGATCAACTGGCGTCCCCATGGCCTCTACCGGCTCACCAACCGGATTCCGGCCCATGCCCAGGGGTCGGCCTCGATCGGCTACCGGCACGAGGTCGTGGAGCGTCTGGTCACCCTGGCCACCCGGCCCGACGAGGTGGTGACGGTCCGCATCTACGACTCCTGTGTGGTGTTCGAGGCCGAACGGTGGACGGCCATCGCCGAACAGGTGGAGACGGGAGCGGCCCGCCTGATGGTCGATGCGGCCGACCTGCTGCGGCGGTCCGCCTTCGTCGTCCGCTGGCTCAGTCGGTCGGCGATCACCGTCAACGCTGACCCGTCCGTTGCCGTCAACGCTGGTCTGCCCTATGAACTCGAAGGCGTCCGGATCGAGGCGTTCATCCCCGGCGACGGAGACCCGGGGGTGGTGAGGGTCTCGACGGTCCTGGTCGACGACGTCGGCGACTCCCCGGAGCTCCGGTCGCGGATGGATGACCTCGCCGCCGCCGGCGCCGGACTCTCGACCTGGCTGGACGAGGGCCGGTTGGTCGTGGCCTGTGACCTGGAGAGCGGGCGCCTCGCCGAGCTTCCGTCGCTCGTCGACCGCTTCCGTCGGCGGGTCGAGGGGCTCGACGTGCTCTTCGCCGACGCGGCGGGTGTCATCCAGTTGGAGCTGCTGCCCTCGGGCGACGGCGTGTCCCCGGAGGTGGAGGGTGCGTAGGGGCCGCCTGGCCCGGGCACCCTGGCGGTCCGGCCGGTCGCACCTGACGGCTCGGGCGTTGGCCGTCCATCCCCTGGTGTGGGTCTGCCCGGGGGCGTCGGACCTGTCGTCCGCCGAGGCCTACGACCGGGTGCTCTCCGGCCGGCGGGTGGTGGTCAGGACGACGTCCCAGGCGTGGCTTCTGCTGCGTGGCCTGGGTTGTTCGCGCGACGAGGTGGAGATCGCCCTGTTCCGCGCCCAGTTGGAGCCGGCCCACTTCGGCCTGCCCGACGACGACCGGGTGCTGTCTGATGCCGCCGTCCTGGAGGTCCTGAAGGATCCGGGCCAGGTGGAGTCGGCCGACCGGT
>CAYWBE010000273.1:0-2263 GCA_964456295.1 uncultured Candidatus Nemicrothrix sp. | reverse complement strand
TGTTCTTGATGTAGTCGGCGTGGCCCGGCATGTCGACGTGGGCGTAGTGCCGGTTCTCGGTCTCGTACTCGACGTGCGAGACGTTGATGGTGATGCCCCGCTCGCGCTCTTCGGGCGCCTTGTCGATGTTCTCGAACTCGGTGAACGCCGTCGAGTTGGGGTCACGGTCCGACAGGACCTTGGTGATCGCCGCGGTGAGCGTGGTCTTGCCATGGTCGATGTGACCCATGGTGCCGACGTTCACGTGCGGCTTGTTGCGTTCGAACTGGGCCTTAGCCATGGCTCTTCCTCAGTGTTTCTTACGGTTTCGTCAACGAACTTGATGGTCACTCACCGCGGATGCGGCGAACGATCTCTTCCTGCACCGACCCGGGCGTCTGCTGATACGAGTCGAACTGCATCGTGTAGGTAGCGCGCCCCTGGGTGCGCGATCGCAGGTCGGTAGCGTAGCCGAACATCTCCGACAACGGCACCTGTGCTGTCACGACCTGGTTGGCGCCACGGGCCTCCATCTGGCCGACCCGACCCCGGCGGGAGTTCAGGTCGCCGACCACATCGCCCATGTAGTCCTCGGGGGTCACGACCTCGACGGCCATGACCGGTTCAAGCAGAACGGGCTTGGCCCGGCCGATGACCTCGCGGAACCAGGCCTGGGCGGCGATCTTGAACGCCATCTCCGAGGAGTCGACGTCGTGGGCCTTGCCGTCCTCGAGGCTGACCTTCAGGCCGAGCACCTGGAAGCCGGCCAGCACGCCGTTGGTCATGGCGGCCTGGATGCCCTGATTGACAGCCGGGATGTACTCCTTCGGGATACGACCACCGGTCACGTTGTCCTCGAAGTGGTACGTCTCGTCCTCGTCGAACCACGGCTCGACGGTGGCGACGATCTCGGCGAACTGACCCGAACCACCGGTCTGCTTCTTGTGGGTGTACCGGTGGTTCTCAACGGCCTTGGTGATGGTCTCGCGGTAGGCGACCTGCGGCTTGCCGACGTTGGCGTCGACCCGGAACTCGCGCAGCATCCGGTCGACGAGCACCTCGAGGTGCAACTCGCCCATGCCGCCGATGATGGTCTGGCCGGTCTCCTCGTCGCTGCGGACGGTAAACGTCGGGTCCTCTTCGCTGAGCGCACCCAGGGCCTTGCCCATCTTGTCCTGGTCGGCCTTCGAGCGGGGCTCGACGGCGACGTGGATCACCGGCTCGGGAAACTCGAGCTGTTCGAGCACGATCGGATGGTCGGGAGCGCACAGCGTGTCACCGGTGCGGGTGTTCTTGAGGCCGATGCCGGCGACGATGTCACCGGTCCGCACGTCGTCACGGTCCTCGCGGTCGTTGGCGTGCATCTCGAGGATGCGGCCGATGCGCTCCTTGGACCCGGTGCGGCTGTTGAGCACGGCACCACCCTTGTCCAGCGACCCGCTGTAGGCCCGGAAGTAGGTGAGCTTGCCGACGTGGGGGTCGGTCATGATCTTGAAGGCCAGAGCGGCGAACGGCTCGGCGTCGTCGGCGACACGCTCGACGGTGTCGCCGCTGCGGGGATGCACACCCTCGACGGGCGGCAGGTCCAGCGGCGACGGCAGGAACTCGACGACGGCGTCGAGCAGCGGCTGCACGCCCTTGTTCTTGAAGGCGGTGCCGGTGAGGATGGGCACGCAGTCGCCGGACAGGGTGCCGGCACGGACCGCGGTGCGCACGTCGTCGGCGGTGATCTCCTCCTCGCCGACGAACTTCTCCAAGATGTTCTCGTCGAACTCGGAGAGCACGTCGATCAGGCCCGAGCGGTACTCCTCGGCCAGGTCAACCATGTCCTCGGGGATGTCGACGACGTCCCAGGAGGCACCCAGATCCTCGCCCTGCCAGATGAGGGCGTTCATCTCGACCAGGTCGATGATGCCGGCGAAGTCGGACTCGGCGCCGACGGGGAGCTGCAGCACGGCGGCGTTGCAGCCGAGACGCTCCCGGATGGTGTCCAGCACGTAATAGAAGTCGGCACCGGTGCGGTCCATCTTGTTGATGAAGCACATCCGGGGCACGTTGTACTTGTCGGCCTGGCGCCAGACGGTCTCGGTCTGGGGCTCGACGCCGGCCACACCGTCGAACACGGCGACGGCACCGTCGAGCACCCGCAGCGACCGCTCCACCTCGACGGTGAAGTCCACGTGGCCGGGCGTGTCGATGATGTTGATGCGGTGGTCGTTCCAGAAGCAACTGGTGGCCGCCGAGGTGATGGTGATCCCCCGCTCCTGCTCCTGTTCCATCCAGT
>CAYWBE010000272.1:0-2263 GCA_964456295.1 uncultured Candidatus Nemicrothrix sp. | reverse complement strand
TGGGTCTGGTCGCCAGGGCCCTGGAGGCCGCCGGGGTGCCGACGCTCTGCCTGACGTCGGCGTTCAGCATCACGGCATCGGTGAACCCGCCGCGGGCCGCCTTCTCCGACCTGCCGCTGGGCCACACGGTGGGTCGGCCCCACCAGCCGGAGTTCCAGCGGGACCTGCTGCGCCGCGCCCTCCGGGCCGCTGAGGCCATGGACGTCCCGGGGACCATCGCGTCGACCGGGGTGTCGTGGGACGCCGACGGGGCCTGGAAGCGCCGGGCCACGCCCACCGGCGTGGAGGCCGAGGGTGCCGGGTCGGGGTCCGGGGACGGGTCCGGTTCCGACACCCGCAACGAGCGGGTCGACGTCCCCCAGTACCAGTACGAGTCCGATCGGCTGGCCGCCGAGTCGGCCACCTGAGCCACCCCGTGCCCGTCTCCGCTGACCTGCAACCCGTCCTGGACGCGGTGGCCAGCCGGCGTGCGGCCCGGGACGACTTCGACCTCGCCGAATACCGGGAGTACTTCCGGGTCTTCTGCACCTCGGGCCGACACCTCGCCGCCGAGGTGGCCGAGGTCGTCGACCGCACCCTTCCCGGTCCGGACGGCGAGCTGCCGGTCCGCGTCTACCGGGTCGACGGGCTGGGCGACTCGGCCCCCGTCGTCCTCTACCTGCACGGGGGCGGGTGGACGGTCGGCGACCTGGAGGGGTACGACGAGCAGTGCCGGGCCGTGGCCGCGGCGAGCGGGGCGGTGGTGGTGGCCGTCGAGTACCGCCTGGCTCCGGAGCACCCCTTCCCGGCGGCCGTCGAGGACTCGTGGGCCGCCCTCTGCTGGGTCTCGGAGCACGCCGCGGACCTCGGGGTCGACCCGGAGCGCCTGGTGGTGGCCGGCGACAGCGCCGGGGGGAACCTGACCGCCGTGGTCGCCCTGATGGCCCGTGACCGCGGTGGCCCGACCATTGCCCACCAGTTCCTGATCTATCCGGCCACCGACTTCGACTACGAGTCCGGCCGCTGGCCGTCCCTCGAGGAGAACGCCGAGGGGTACGTCCTGGAGTTGGCCACCATGCGGTGGTACGCGGCCAACCTCGCCGGTGGCCGGGACCCGGTCACCGACCCCCTCAGCGCCGATCCGTTGGCCGCGCCGATCCGTGCCGCGGACCATTCGGGGCTCGCTCCGGCCACCGTGACGGTGGCCGGGTTCGACCCGCTACGGGACGAGGGCCTGGCCTACGCCGAGGTACTCCGGGACGCCGGGGTGCCGACCGAGGTGGTCCACCACGCCGAGCAGGTCCACGGCTACTGGATCTTCGCTCCACTGGTCCCGTCGTCGGGGTCGGCCCGCGAGGTCGACCTGGCCGTCCTCCGGGACGTCATAGCGGCCCTGCCATCCGGGCCGCTGCCCGACGGCGGGTAGCCCGACCGGACCCCCGGCGCCCGGGTCCCAGCGGGGGAGGGCCACTACCGTCGGGGTGGTGATCGTGTTCGTGTGCACCGGCAACACCTGCCGGTCGGCCATGGCCGAGGTGCTCCTGCGGACCCGGCTGACCGAACGGGGGTCGGCCGGCCCCACCGTGGCCTCGGCCGGCACCGGGGTCCGGGGCGATGGGGGGACGGGGGCGACGCCCGACGCGGTGGCGGTCCTGGCCGGGTTGGACATGGACCTCGCGGCCCACGTGGTGGCACCGCTGACCGTCGAGGCGGTGGCCGGTGCCGACCTGCTGGTCGCCATGACCCGTCGACACGAGTCGGCGGTGGGCCTGCTGGATCCCACGGCACGATCCCGCACCTTCCTGGCCGGTGAGGTGGTGCGCCTCGGCGGGCAGGTCGGGCCACGGGCCGGGCGGTCGATGGCCGACTGGGTCCGGGCGCTGGACGGCGCCCGGGGTGGGCACTTCACCGCCGGGCGGGTGGCCGACGAGGTGGCAGACCCCTGGGGTGGCTCCCGGGAGGGGTACGGCCGGTGCGCCGATCGGCTGGACGGGATCTGTTCGGCCCTTGCCCGCCTACTGGCCTGACCCGACGGGCGGTATCTGACGGACCGTCAGATTCATGGAGGGCTGGGGTACCGTCTGGCCGTGGACTTCACCCGGAGCACGGCCGAGGATGCGTTCGCCGACGAGGTGCGGACGTGGCTCGAGGAGCACCTGGTCGGCGATTTCGCCGACCTGCGGGGGCGTGGCGGCGTGGGCCAGGAGGACGTGGACCCCGAACGGCTCCTGGACTGGGAACGCGAGCTGGCCACCGGTGGATGGCTGGGCCTGGACTATCCGGC
>CAYWBE010000271.1:0-2319 GCA_964456295.1 uncultured Candidatus Nemicrothrix sp. | reverse complement strand
GGGATGATCCCCAAGGTCCAGGCCTGCGTGGACGCCGTGGAGGCTGGAGTGGGATCGGCCCACATGGTCGACGGCCGGATCCCCCACGTCGTGCTCCTCGAACTCTTCACCGATCTGGGTATCGGCACCATGGTGCTGCCCGACGGCGGCCTGCCATCAGGTGACGGGTCGACCGACGGACGGGGCGTCGAGGGGGTGGCGTCGTGACGACCGCCGGGGCGGTGGCCGCCACCGAGCGGTGGGCCGAGGCCCTCATGGGCAACTACGGC
This sequence comes from uncultured Candidatus Nemicrothrix sp., assembly GCA_964456295.1. Taxonomy (GTDB): domain Bacteria; phylum Actinomycetota; class Acidimicrobiia; order Acidimicrobiales; family MedAcidi-G1; genus UBA9410. The sequence continues at coordinate 2,050 of CAYWBE010000271.1, read as the reverse complement.
GTGCCTCCGGTGACCTTCGTCCGGGGTTCGGGGACCGAACTGTTCGACGACGCCGGCAACCGGTACCTGGACTTCCTGTGCGGTCTGGCCGTCACCGGGCTGGGCCACGCCCATCCCCGGGTGGCCGCCGCGCTGGCCGACCAGGCCTCCACGTTGGTCCACGTGTCCAACCTGTTCGTCACCGAGCCCCAGTTGGAGGTGGCCGAGCGGCTGGACCGGCTGGTCCGGTCCGGGGCGGACACGACCGATGGTGAGGCCGATGCCCGGGGTCGGGTCCTGTTCCAGAACTCGGGTGCCGAGGCCAACGAAGCGGCCCTCAAGCTGGCCCGCAAGTACCACGGTCGGGGACGGCACGGCGTGGTGGCCGCCTTCCGGTCCTTCCACGGCCGGACCATGGCCACCCTGGCGGCCACCGGACAACCGGAGAAGCACGAGCCCTTCCAGCCCCTGCCCGAGGGGTTCCGGCACGCCGCCTGGAACGACCTCGAGGCCCTGGAGTCCGCGCTGGCCCCCGAGGTGGGTGCCGTCCTGCTGGAGCCGCTGCAGGGGGAGGGCGGGGTCAACCCGGCCGACGTGGCGTACCTGCAGGGCGTCCGGCGGCTCTGCGACGAACGGGGGCTGGTCCTGATCATGGACGAGGTCCAGACGGGCCTGGGCCGGACGGGAGCCTGGTTCGGCTTCCAGCACGCCGGGATCCGGCCCGACGTGGTCACCATGGCCAAGGGACTGGGCAACGGGGTCCCCATCGGAGCGGTATGGGCCACCGCCGAGGTGGCCTCGGCCTTCGGGCCCGGCGACCACGGCTCCACGTTCGCCGGCCAGCCGCTGGCCGCCGCCGGCGCCCGGGAGGTGCTCCGGATCATGGAGGAGATCGACGCCCCGCGCCTGGCCCGTCAACGGGGCGCCGAGCTGACGGCCCTCCTGGAGGCGTTGCCCGCCGTGGCTTCGGTCCGGGGCCTGGGCCTGCTGTTGGGCGCCGAACTGGACCCCGGGGAACTCGGTGGCCGGACGGCCGGCGATGTGGCCCGGGCGTGCCTGGATGCCGGCCTGGTGGTCAACGGGGTGACCCCGACGGCGTTGCGGCTGGCACCCCCCATGACGGTGACGAACGACGAACTGGTGGAGGGCGTGGCCATCCTGGCCGGCGTGCTGGCCGACGTCTCGGCCGAGGAAGGGAGTGCCTGATGCGGCACCTGCTCGAGATCGACGACCTGACGGTGGACGAGCTGCACCGGGTCCTGGCCCTGGCCGCCGACCCGGCGCCACCGCAGGTGCTGGCCGGGAAGGGCATGGCGCTCGTGTTCGAGAAGCCGTCGGCCCGGACCCGCAATTCCATGGAGATGGCGGTGTTCCAGTTGGGTGGACACCCCGTGTACATCCAGGCCGCCGAGGTGGGCATGGACGTCCGCGAATCGGTCGAGGACGTCACCCGGACGCTGGCCTCGTACCACGCCTGCATCGGCGCCCGGGTGTTCGACCACGGGACCGTCGAACGGATGGCCGCCGAGGACCTGGTCCCGGTGGTGAACATGCTGTCCGACGCCGCCCACCCACTCCAGGCCCTGGCCGACGTCCTGACCCTCACCGACGAACTGGCCGGCGGGTCGTCGGCGGACCTGGCCGGACGATCCATCGCCTACGTGGGCGACGGCAACAACGTCTTCCGGTCCCTGGCCCTGGCCTGCGGGATGCTGGGCGTCGAGGTCCGGTTCGTCGGCCCTCCCGGCTACCGGCTGCCCGACGTGGACCGGGAGCGGCTGGCTGTGGCCGGGGTGAGCTTCACGGAGACCGACCGGGCCGCTGAGGCGGTGGCCGGGGTGGACGCCGTCTACACCGACGTGTGGACGTCCATGGGCCAGGAGGCCGAGTCGGCCCGCCGGCTGCGTGACTTCGAGGGGTTCCGGGTGGACGAGGCGCTGATGGAGGCGGCTGGCCCTCAGGCGCTCTTCCTGCACTGCCTGCCCGCCCATCGGGGTGAGGAGGTAACCGACGCGGTGGTCGACGGCCCGGCCAGCCGGGTCTGGCCCCAGGCCGCCAACCGGATGCACGC
>CAYWBE010000270.1:0-2344 GCA_964456295.1 uncultured Candidatus Nemicrothrix sp. | reverse complement strand
CCAGCATCAGGAATCAGGACCGGGGAACAGGCCGGTCCACGAGCCACCGGAGACACCCATGGGCCACCTCGCAGGTAAGAACATCGCCGTCACCGGCGCAGGCAACGGGATCGGTCGGGCCATCGCCCTGGCCTGTGCTGCCGAGGGAGCCAACGTGGTGGTGGCCGACTACGGCGTCTCCATGGACGGCAGCGACCCGTCCAGCGAGGTCGCCGACGCCGTGGTGGCCGAGATCGCCGCGGCGGGTGGCACTGCAGTGGCGGTGGCCGGCGACGTCTCGGAGATGGAGGTCGGCCAGCGCATCGTGGACGCGGCGGTCGACAACTGGGGAACCATCGACGGCGTGGTCTGCGTGGCCGGCATCGTGCGCGAGCGGATGCTGTTCAACATGAGCGAGGAGGAGTTCGACCACGTGGTCGGCGTCCATCTCAAGGGCCACTTCACCCTCTACAAGGCGGCAGCCGCCGTGATGCGAAAGCAGGAGACCGGCGGCAGCCTCATCGGATTCACCTCGGGGGCCTTCGTGGCCTCGACCGCCCAGGCCAACTACTCGGCGGCCAAGGGCGGCATCGTGTCGCTGACCCGGAGCGCGGCCTTCGCCCTGAAGAAGTACGGGGTGAACGCCAACTGCATCGCCCCGGCGGCCATGACCCGGATGTCGGAGAACGTGCCGTTCGAGATCGAGGCCGGCGGCCCGGAGGCCATCGCCCCGCTGGCCGTGTGGCTGATGAGCGACGCCGCCCGCGACGTGACGGCCCAGATCTACACCTGCACCGGCAAGCGCATCGCCGTGTGGAACCAGCCCGTCGAGCTCCGTCACATGTGGGCCGACGACGGCGAGGCGTTCACCGTCGACGAGATCGCCGCCAAGCTCCCGGCCACCATCGGCGACGAGGAGATGCCGATGTTCGCCGACCTGGAGCGACGCATGAAGGAGATGGCCCTCGCGAAGGAAAAGGCCGAGGCCAACGCCGAGGAGCAGGCCGGGGCCTGACCCCTGCCTCTCCCGGACCGACCCGGCCCCCGGCCCCCGGCGCCTAGCCTCCAGATCGTGGACATCCCCGAGTACGTGCCCGGACACGGCCTGCTGGCCGATCGGATCGTCGTGGTCACCGCGGCGGCCGGGGCCGGCATCGGCTTCGCCGTGGCGAAGAAGGCCGTGGAGGAGGGGGCAACGGTGGTCATCTCCGACGTCCACGAGCGCCGGGTGGACGAGGCGGCCGACGCGCTGGCCGAACTGGCCGGGTCCCGTCCGGTGACCGCCCTGTGCGACGTCCGCGACGAGGCCCAGGTGCAGGCCCTGCTGGATGCCGCGATGGTCGAGCACGGGCGGATCGACGTCATGGTCAACAACGCCGGCCTGGGCGGTGACACCCCGCTGGTCGACATGACCGACGAGGAGTGGGACCGGGTGCTGGACATCACCCTCACCGGGTCGATGCGGTGTACCCGGGCCGCCATGCGGATCATGGGCGACCAGGGCCACGGGGTGATCGTGAACAACGCCTCGGTGCTGGGTTGGCGGGCCCAGGCCGGGCAGAGCCACTACGCGGCGGCCAAGGCCGGGGTGATGGCCCTGACCCGCTGCGCGGCCATCGAGGGCGTGGAGTCCGGCGTGAGGATCAACTGCGTGGCGCCCAGCTTCGCCACCCATCCGTTCCTGGCCCGGACCAGCAGCGAGGAACTCCTCGCCGAACTGGCGGCCGGCGAGGCCTACGGTCGGGGAGCCGAACCGTGGGAGGTGGCCAACGTGGTCGTCTTCCTGGCCAGCGACTACTCGTCGTACATGACCGGCGAGGTGGTCTCGGTCTCCAGCCAGCGGGCCTGACGCCCACTGGCCCGCCCCGGGCGGACCCGGTTCCGGCGGCCCGGTTCAGGTCAGGCGCCAGTCGGCCTTCCAGTCCAGGCCGGCCTCCCCGTCGGCGTCCGGGTCGACCAGGGCGACCGCCCGCCCGGACCGCGACAGGGCCAGCAGGTGGGCGTACACCACGGCGGCGGCTGCATCGTGGAGCTTGGCGTCCACGTCGGCGTACAGGTCGGCCACCACCGACCTGATGGTCCGCGGTCCGTCGGCCAGGGCGGCCACGATCTGGGCCTCGCGCATCTCCCGGTGTTCGATCAGGGCGGTCACGTAGGTGGCCGGGTCGGTGATGGCCGGTCCGTGGGTCGGCCGGTAGGTGGTCTCCGGGCGGTCCAGGAGGCGCCTCAGGTTGGCCAGGTAGTCGTTCAGGTCCCCGTCGGGCGCCGGCACGACGGTGGTCGACCAGCCCATGACGTGGTCGCCGGTGAACAGCGTGTCCTCCTCGCGCAGGGCGAAGCACAGGTGGTTGGAGATGTGTCCCGG
>CAYWBE010000269.1:0-2361 GCA_964456295.1 uncultured Candidatus Nemicrothrix sp. | reverse complement strand
ACCAGTCGATGTCCAGGGGCACCAGCCCACCAGGAGGAACCACCATGGCCACCTACGCCTGCGCTTCGTGCGGCATGTCCGTCAACGCCACCTGCGGGACATGCGATGCCCCCCTCGTGGACGCCAGCCTGACCAAGGACGACGGGTCGACCGTGCAGGTCTCGAAGTGTCCGAACGACCACGGGAAGATCAAGTCCCCGATGTGCTGTGGCGCCGACATGGCGTGCGCCGTCTAACCGGACAACCGATCCGGGCCGCTGGCCCGGGTACCCCACCGGTCAGCGCCGACGGAACACGGCCACCGGTGACGTCTGGTCGGCGTGCGGCCCGGCCCCGTAGGTCGGAACCCGCCGGACGGCCGGCTGGGTGATGGTGCCGGCGGCCACGTCGGCGGCGAACCGGGCCTCGAACCCGTGGGCCACGAAGTGGTCGGGGTTGATCCCGATGGCGAACAAGGCCCCGGGCCGGGCAATGCGGTACAGCTCGTCGAACGCGCCGGGCCCCACGTGGCCGTGGGTGAACGTGCCGCAACTGGTGACGCCGTCGTAGGCCCCGTCGTCGACGGGTAGCACCGCCGTCAGGTCGCCGACCAGGAGGTGGTCGTACACCGCGGTGCCGCCATCGGTCCGCTTGGCGGCGGCCTGCTCCAGCATCTCCGGCGACAGGTCCAGGCCATGGAGGACCGTGGGGCCGCGTCGGTCGGCGCGCAGGGCCTCGCCGACCAGTCCGGTGCCACAACCCACGTCCAGGACGGGCCCGATGCCACCGACCACGTCAGGGTCCACCGAGTCCAGGAACGCCCCCACCACCCCCAGGTGGTACCGGTAGGCGTTGTCGGTGATGAACCCCGACTCGTAGGTATCGGCCCACCGGGCATACAGGTCCCGGTTGTCGTCTGGCGTCTCCACCGCGTAGGCGTCGGTCAGATCGAAGTCGTCGCTACCCATCGGTCCCCCCTCTCCCGCCAACTCGGTTTCCGTCGACTGGCTTCCCGCCGACACGGCCAGCAGGCCCTCCAGCCCGACCGGACCGGACGCGCAAGTTCTACCCGAGGTCCGGAATCGGGACAAGGAGCATGTCCACCCCGGACGCGGAGGAGCCGGGGCCTCAGCCCCGGCTCCCATACGCGTTCGGGTACGCCCCGGAGGGCGACCGGTCAGGCGGCCAGGTCGAGGTCGTCGGTCTCCCCGTCGACCTCGGAACCGACTGCGCGGTGGACCGGCGGGACCGGAAGCTGGCGATCGGCCACCATCTGCTGGCCCAGGGCCATCAGGGCGCGGGCGGCCCGCTCACCGGCCCCTGCCAGGTGGCCGTAGCCGGCCGCCTCGTTGAGGGCCAGGAAGAGGTCCTGCTGGGGGTGCCGGAGGTTGTGGAAGGAACGACTGCTGAATGTCATCTACTGCTCTGCTTCGGTGTGGTCCGACGTCTGACGTCGGATCTGTGCCCACAGTCTCTGGGGGACAGCACCCGAATCCACGGCGACTCCGGTCACAGGTGACCCCGGTCTCACCCACTGCAGGAGGTCAGTGGCCGAGCACGACCATGCCCCCGGGCAGGGCCAGGTGGTCGGAGAGCTCCTGCTCGTCAGTGGCCAACCGCCAGTCCAGGAGGGCTGCCGAGTACCCGGCCATCGCCGGATGGTCTCCAAGCGGTCGGCACTCGTCCGGATCCCGCTCCAGGTCGAAGAAGACCGGTGGCAGCCCGGCGAAGTGGACGTACTTGCCCCGGTGGTCCCGGTGTACGGCGAGGTTGCACCGATGGCCGGGGACATCGACCAGTGGCCCCGAGCCGGCCCACGCCCGGAAGTCGAACTCCCAGTGGGTGGACGTCCGCCACCCCTCGGGAAGCGTCCCGGCGGCCACCGACCCGTCGAGGAAGGGGCGAAGTGACCGTCCCTGGCACTGCCGGGGCACCTCCACCCCGGCCAGGTCCAGCAGCGTGGACATGACGTCCACGTTCTCGGTGAACCCGTCGACCACCCGGTCGGTTCCCTCCGGCGCCCCCAGCATCGGACAGCGCACGATGAGCGGGATGTGGAAGGACTGGTCGTGGAACCCCAGCTTGGACATCAGGCCATGGTCGCCCAGCATCTCGCCGTGGTCCGAGGTGACCACCACGATGGTGTCGTCGGTCGCCCCCAGGTCGTCCAACGCCCCGAGGAGGCGACCTACCTGGGCGTCCACCTCGGCCATCATCCCGTAGTAGGTGGCCCGCACCTGCCGAAGGTCCAGGTCGTCGACCGGTGGGCGGTACACCCCCATCGTCCGGGCCGCGGCCACGAACGGGTGGAGGCCCCCCGGTACCTCGCCGTCCACGATGGGGTCGGGCACCGTCGCCGGGTCCACCAGGTCGTGGTACGGC
>CAYWBE010000268.1:0-2362 GCA_964456295.1 uncultured Candidatus Nemicrothrix sp. | reverse complement strand
GCCGCCGTCCTGGAGGTCCTGAAGGATCCGGGCCAGGTGGAGTCGGCCGACCGGTCCGGGCCTGCCTGACCGGTGTTGCTCAGCCGTCCCTGAGCGACCGGGCCCGGCGGAGCAGCTCGGACTCCGGCGCCGATCCGTCGGCCAGGTCCCGCGCCGTCTGCTTGCCCAGCTCCACGCCCCACTGGTCGAACGGGTTGATGCCCATCAGGGCGGCGAACGCCACCACCCGGTTCTCCTGCAGGGCGATGAGCTGCCCGAGTGTCGTGGGGGTGAGTTCCGGTACGAGGATGGCCGTGGACGGGCGGTCGCCGGGGAACGTCCGGTGGGGGACCAGCCCATCGGCGACCCCGTCGCCGCGGACCTCGTCGGCCGTCCGACCGAAGGCCAGGGCGTCGGCCTGGGCGGCCAGGTTGGTCATCAGCACGTCCGCGCCGGCCCGTGCCCTGGCGGGGTCGTCGACGGGACCGCTGGACCGGTCGGTGGTCGGTCGGGCCACGCCGACGAGGTCCACCGGGATGACGTCGGTGCCCTGGTGGAGCAGCTGGAAGAAGGCGTGCTGGGCGTCGGTCCCGGTCGCCCCCCAGACCACCGGGCCGGTGGGGGCCTCCGGGTCGGTGCCGTCACCGCACGTCCCCTTGCCCAGGCTCTCCATGGACAGCTGCTGCAGCCAGGGGACGAACAGGCGGAGGCGGTGGGAGTACGGCACCACGGCCACCGACCCACGATCCAGGAGGCAGCGGTTCCACACGTCGACCAGGGCCAGGAGGACCGCCGCGTTCTCCTCCACCGGTTGGGCCGCTGACAGCGAGTCCACTTCCCGCATCCCGGCCAGCATCTCGTCGAAGGCCTCCGGGCCGATGGCCACCATTGCCGCCACGCCGACCGCCGAGCCGAGTGAGAACCGTCCGCCCACGGCCTCGGGCATCTCCAGGATCCGGTCGGGGTGGATGCCGCGCCCGATGGCCCGATCGGGCACCGCCGTCACGGCCAGCACGTGCTCGATGGCCCGGTCGCCCACGCCGGTGGCCAGCCAGGCCAGGGCGCCGTCCAGCGCGGTCAGCGTCTCGACGGTGGTGAACGACTTCGAGCAGGCCACCACCAGGGTCGACGTGGGGTCCAGCCCGTGGAGGGCCTCGTCCAGGTCGTCGGCGTCAACGCCTGACGAGAACCGGATGGTGACGTCGGGGTGGGCGAGGTGCCGGAGGGCGTCCACGGCCAGGGCCGGGCCCAGGTGGCTGCCTCCGATGCCGAGCTGCACCACCGCGGTGATCCGGTGTCCGGTGGCTCCGGTCGCCGTCCCCCCACGGATGGCGGTGGCCAGTTCGGCCATGCGGTCGAACGTGGCGAAGGCGGCCTCGACGTCGTGTCCGGGGGTCGAACGATCGCGGGCCCGCAGCGCACCGTGGATGGCGGCACGGTCCTCCGAACCGTTCACGGTGTCCCCCAGCAGCACCCGCATGAGGGTGTCGAGGACCCGGCGTTGGCGGGCCAGGTGGTGGAGGTGCCCGAGGATCTCGTAGGTCAGGTGCTGGCGGGACGGGTCGATCCAGAGGTCCGCACATTCGACGCCCAGGCGCTCCGCGCGGGCCGGGTCGCCGGCGAACAGGTCCCGCAGCGACGGCAGCGGCCCCTCGGACAGGTCCTCCAGTTCGGCCCACGCCGAGGCGGCGTGTACCGGGCCGTCGGTCGGCAGTCCGTTCAGGGGTGGGCTCACGTCGGCCATTCTCGCCCGACCCGGCGGTGGACGGGGGTCATGCCGGCGTCGATGCGACGGTGGGGGCGAACCGGCGAACGGGACGGGTCAGGCGTCGACCATCCGGTCGGGCACCAACCGGACGATGCCGGCGATGGCCGAGTAGGCCGCTTCGGCCGTGCTCCGGTCCTCGTCGCGCATCAGGTTGGCCATGATCCGCAGCGCCCACTCCATCAACGGCTGGGAACGCATCCCCACCCGGGTCAGTTCCCGGATGAGCGTCGGGTTGCCGATCACCCGGGAGAACAGCCGGGCCACCTTGAAGTAGAGGCCGTACTCCTCGTCGAGCAGGTCGGGGTAGCGGGCCAGGATGGCGTCGTCGCCCCGGGCCGAGGCCTCGGCGATGAGGCCGGCGGCCATGCGGCCCGTCTCGTAGGCGTAGTCGATGCCCTCACCGTTGAACGGGTTGACCGACCCGGCGGCGTCGCCCACCACCAGCCAGTTGGGCCCGGCCTTCGGCCCGACGGACCCGGCCATGGGGAGTCGCCCCCCGGTCGGCGGAGCGATGGGTCGGGTCGGGTCGATCTGCCAGTGCTCGGGCAGCGTGCAGGCGAACTCCTCGAACAGGTGGCTGGTGTTGACCTGCTTGTAGTCCCGGAAGGTGGACAG
>CAYWBE010000267.1:0-2374 GCA_964456295.1 uncultured Candidatus Nemicrothrix sp. | reverse complement strand
GCTGTGGGCCATCGACAACGCCCTGTGCTTCCACGCCCAGTTCAAGGTCCGGACGGTGATCTGGGACTTCGCCGGCCATGCCCTTCCGGGGGGTCTGGTGGACGACCTCCAACTCCTCCTCGACGACGGGCTGTCAGCGCCGCTCGCCGACCTCCTGGACCCGTTCGAGCGCGATGCCGTGCTGACCCGGGCCGAAGCGGTGGCCACGGCTGGCGAACTACCGACCGATCCCAGCGGACGCCGTGTCCCCTGGCCGCTGGTCTGAGACATCCCGTGACCCCGCGATCCGGGATCCGTCGACGTGGCTGACCTGGATCGACTGCTGGTCGACGGCGACCTGGACGGCCTGCTCCGGCTGATCGACGACGCCTGCGACGACGCCGACTGGGAGGTCCTCGAGCAGGTGGCCACCCGGTCCCGCCTGGCCGTGGAACGGGGTCACCAGCTGTGGCCGGCCGCCGACCACGCCGAGCACCGCCTGGCCCTGGCGGCGCCGGCGTCGTTCGCGGCGGCGGCCGTGGTCCGGGACGCCACGACCTTCGGGGTGGCCCCGCTGGCCGAGGTGGCCGCATCGAGCCACACGTGGGCCGACCTCGACCCCCATCTACCCGTCGACGTCGGAACCGTCCGGGCCGTGGTGGCCCATGAACGGGTGGCCCGGGGCGAGGACCTCGCCGGCGTCGAGCTGGCGGCCGACCCGTTCGGGCTGCCGCTCCGTCTGGCCGCCTGGGAACCGGCAACCGACGGGCCGACCATCGGCCCCTACGGCGTCGACGACCCGGTCCCGCCTCCGGGGCCCCTCCAGCCGGCCGCCGAACCCGACGATCAGCGATCAGATGCCGACCGATCGGCGGGCCCCGAGGCGGAGACGGCCCGTATCGCCCTCCGCGACCTGGTCGCCACGTGGACCGAACAGTCCCGGGGCACCGCGACGGCGGTCTCCGTGCTTGGCGCCGGGCCGCAGGCCGCCGCCACCGCTGGACGGGCCACCGATGCCGGGCCGATCAGCCTCCGGTCACTGGCTACTGACGAGGCCATCGGCCTGCTGGCGTGGGCCGGTGCCTCGGGCGGCGCCCATGGACGACGTCGGGGTGCAGCACGGGGTCGTTTCGAAGCATGGTGGTGCGCGACGGCACTCAGCGGACTGGACGGCCCCGACGAGTCGTGGCCCCCTGATCCCGCCGACCTCGGCGACGCGATGGCCGAGATGGGCTGGTGGCGTTGGGACGGAGCGAGGCGGCCTGCCGGTTGGTTCCTGGGGATCGCCATCGACGACCCGGATGACGGCCTGGCGTGGGCACTCGCCGCCGGCGACCACCTGTCCTGATGTGCTGTACCGGGCCGTGGGCCCGGTGGCTCAGCCTCGGGCCTGCAGGGCCTCGATCAGCTTGGGCAGCACCTTGTGGACGTCGCCCACGATGCCGAGGTCGGCGACGCCGAAGATCGGCGCCTCCTCGTCCTTGTTGATGGCGACGATGTTGGCCGAACCCTTCATGCCCACCAGGTGCTGGGTGGCACCGCTGATGCCACAGGCCACGTAGACCGTCGGCTTCACGACCTTGCCGGTCTGGCCGACCTGGTACGAGTACGGAACCCATCCGGCGTCCACCACGGCACGCGAGGCGCCCGGGGCACCCTTGACCAGTCCGGCCAGGGTCTCGATCATCTCGTACTTCTCGGCCTCGCCCAGACCACGGCCGCCGGAGACGACCACCGCAGCCTCGTCCAGCTTCGGACCCGAGGTCTCCTCGACGAAGCGGTCCTTCACCACTGCGGCACCGGTGTTGCCCAGGTCGCCCACAGCCAGGTCGGCCACGGCGGCCGGTCCGCCACCGGACTCCTCGGCGGCGAACGACTTGGGGCGCACCAGGAAGATGGCCAGCCCGGCATCGGTGAAGCCGGCGATCACGTCGGTCGTGCCACCGAACACCGGCTCGTTGCCCAGCAGCCGATCGCCGTCGACCACCAGGTCGACGACGTTGGTCAGGACCGGACGGTCGACCTTGGCCGACAGGCGGCCGGCCACGTCACGGCCGTCGTAGGAGGTGGTGGCCAGCAGTACGTCGGGGCCGTTGCCGGCCTCCAGCGCGCCGGCGATGGCCGACGCCACCCGGGCACCCGGGAGGGCACCCTCGGCGTCGCCGATGGAGTGGACGGTGGTGGCGCCGTGGGCCCCCAACTCGCCGGCCACGGCCGACGCGTCGCCCGCCATGACCACCTCGACGGTGTCGGCCAGCGTGCGGGCCTTGGTCAGCAGTTCAAGCGTTCCGGCCGAGGCACCGGCCTCGGTGGCCTCGCCGAACACCCAGATCTTCGAGATTCCCATGACCGCCTCCTACAGGACCTTGAGGTCGTCCAGGAACGCCAGGATGCG
>CAYWBE010000266.1:0-2382 GCA_964456295.1 uncultured Candidatus Nemicrothrix sp. | reverse complement strand
CCCGAGATCGAGGACGAGTGGCACAACTTCGGTGCCCTCAACTTCCCGCCCGACCATCCGGCCCGGGACATGTACGACACCCTCTACGTGGAGTACGGCGAGCCGGGGAGCACCCTGCTGCGTACCCACACCTCACCGGTCCAGATCCGGGTCATGGAGTCCGGCGAGCCGCCGATCTACTCGATCATGCCGGGGCGGGTGTTCCGTAGCGACACCGCGGACGCCACCCACATGCCGGTGTTCCACCAGATCGAGGGCCTGGTCGTGGACCGGGGCATCACCTTCGGCGACATGGCCGGCACGATGGACGCCTTCACGAAGGCCTATTTCGGTCGGGAGTTCACCTCGCGGCTGCGTCCCTCGTACTTCCCGTTCACCGAGCCGTCGGCCGAGTTCGACATCCTCCGCGACGACGGGTCGTGGCTGGAGCTGGCCGGGTGCGGCATGGTCCACCCCAACGTGCTGCAGGCCGGAGGCCTGGACCCCGAGGTCTGGTCCGGCTTCGCCTTCGGGTTCGGGCTGGACCGCCTGGCCCTGATGCGCCACGGCATCGACGACCTGCGGGAGCTGTTCCGCAACGACCACCGGTTCCTCTCCCAGTTCTGATGGGTGCCACGCCGCCGCCTGAGGGAAGGGTCCGATGAAGGTCCTCCTGTCGTGGCTCCGGGAGTTCGCGCCGGTTGACGGGGCCCCCGACGAGATCGGTGACCAGCTCAGCGACCTGGGCCTGGCCGTCGAGGAGATGACGTCGATCGGCGGTGGGCTGGACGGCGTGGTGGTGGCCCGGGTGCTGGACCTGCGTCCCCACCCCGACGCCGACCGCATCCAACTGGTCGACGTGGACGCCGGCGACGGGGAGGCCCTGCAGATCTGCTGCGGCGCCTTCAACATGTCGGTGGGGGACCTGGTGCCCCTGGCCACCCTGGGCATGACGATGCCCAACGGGATGGAGATCGCCCGTCGGAAGATGCGCGGCCAGTGGTCCAACGGGATGTTGTGCGCTGCCGAGGAGATCGGCCTGGGTGACGACTCCGAGGGCATCATGCTCCTCGAGGAGTCGACGGCCGATGGCGGACCCACCCCCGGCCAGCCGCTGGTCGAGGCCCTCGGGCTGGTACCCGATGTGCTCTACGACCTGGAGGTCAACCCCAACCGGCCCGATGCCATGTCGGTGGCCGGCGTGGCCCGTGACCTGGCGGCCCGCCAGGGGGTGCCGTTCGCCCTGCCCGACCCGTCGCCCGACGAGGTGGGTGCAGCGGCCGATGGGCGGCTGTCGGTGGAGGTCCTGGACCCGGTGCTGTGCGGCCGGTTCGTGGCCCGGGTACTGGACGGCGTGACCATCGGGCCGTCGCCCCGGTGGCTGGCCAACCGCCTGACCGCGCTGGGCATGCGGCCCATCAACAACGTGGTGGACGTGTCCAACTACGTGATGCTGGAACTGGGCCAGCCCAACCACACCTATGACCTGGCCGCCCTGGCGGCCACCGGCGGCGCCCTGCGGGTCCGACGGGCCGTCGAGGGCGAGGCCGTGGAGACCCTGGACGGGGTGGTCCGCACGCTTGCCGCCTCCGACGGGGTGATCGCCGACGGTGCCGACGCGGCGATCGGCATCGCCGGGATCATGGGCGGCGCATCGACCGAGATCGGTGAGACGACGACCAGCGTGGCCCTGGAGATGGCCTGGTGGGACCCGCAGGCCATCTCAACCTCGTCGCGCCGCCTCGGGCTGCGCAGCGAGGCGTCGGCCCGGTTCGAGCGGGGAACCGACCCCGAGGTGGCCGACGTGGCCATGCGTCGGTTCGCCGAGCTGCTGGCCGACTCGGGTGCCACGCTGGCTCCGGGGACCGTCGACGTCCGGGGGACGGTGCCCGACCGTTCGCCGGTGCGGGTCCGGGCCGACCGGGTGAACGCCCTGCTGGGGACCGACCTGTCGCGTGACGACATGGCCGGCCTACTGGCGCCCATCGGGTTCACCAGCGAACCGGCCCACGGCGAGCCTGTTTCCGATGGGCAGGCCTCGGCGGACCTGGACGTCGTCGTGCCCAGCTTCCGGCCCGACAGCGCGACCGAGATCGACGTGGTCGAGGAGGTGGCGAGGATGCACGGCTACGGGAACATCGCCCGGACCGTCCCCAGTTCGACCATCACCGGTGCGCTCACCCCGTACCAGCACGACCGCCGGTCCGTCCGCGACGCCATGGTCGGCCTGGGCCTCGACGAGGTGATGCCGGTGCCGTTCCTGGCCCCCGGCGACCTCGAGCGGGCCGGGTTGCCGGCCGACGGCGTCACGGTGGCCAACCCGCTGGTGGCCGAGGAGTCGGTGATGCGGGCGTCGCTGCGCCCGGGCATCCTCAAGACGCTGGCCTACAACGCCTCGCACCG
>CAYWBE010000265.1:0-2385 GCA_964456295.1 uncultured Candidatus Nemicrothrix sp. | reverse complement strand
TTCTCCCACTCGTCGATGAGGCTGGAGTCGACCTGGCGGACCGTCTCGCCCAGCCACGCCTCGAGGTCCCGGACGGCCTCGGTCCGTTGGTCCTCGGGCACCGTCTGGGCCAGGGCCTTGTAGGCCTCACCCAGGTAGCGCAGCACCGTGCCCTCGGAGCGCTTCAGGCCGTGGTGCTCGACGTACTGACGGAAGTCGTAGCCCGTCTCGTAGAGCTCGCGGGCCACCGCCTTCGGCTTGACGTTCTCAGTCCCCACCCACGGGTGGTGGTTGCGGAACACGTCGAACGTCCCGTACAGGAACTCCTTGAGGGGACGGGGATGCTCGACCTGGGCGAGGCGTTCCATGCGGTCCTCGTACTCGACGCCCTCCATCTTGAGGCGGGCCACCAGCTCGCCCTTCAGTTGGTTGACCTGGGCGGCGATGATCACGCCCGGGTTCTCCAGCACCGACTCGACCACCGACAACACGTCGAGGGCGTGCTGTCGACCGGCAGCATCCGGATCGGCCTCCCGGGCGGTCGGGGCGGCTCGGCTGCCACCTGCGTCGGTGTCGGGGTCTGCGTCGTCCCCCGGTTCGGGGTCGGGTCCATCCTCGGGCTCGGGCTCGGGGTCGGGTCGGTCGGCCAGCTCGGGGATGACCTCCAGGGCGAACAGGGACAGCGGCTGGTGCAGGGCGAACCGGTCCTGGAGGTCCACCCCGACGGCCACGTGGCGGCCCTCGTCGTCCGGCTCGTCCAGTTCGACGACCACGCCGGCGTCGCGCAGCGACCGGTAGATGCCGATGGCCCGGCGCACGTGCTGGCGCTGGCGGTCCCGGGGTTCGTGGTTGTCCAGCAGGAGGCGCTTCAGGTCGAGGCGGCCGTCGCCGGGACGCGACAGCACGTTGAGCACCATCTGGTGGGTCACGTCGAAGCTGGAGGTGAGCGGTTCCGGGGAGCCGTCGACCAACTTCTGGAACGACTCCTCGTTCCAGTGGGCGTAGCCGCGCTCGGGCGGCTTCTTCTTCACCAGCTTCTTCCTCTTGCCCGGGTCGGCCGCCACCTTGGCCTCGGCCCGCCGGTTCTCGATCCAGTGCACCGGGGCCTGGACCCACACGTGTCCCTCGTCGTCGAAGCCCCGGCGTCCGGCCCGACCGGCGATCTGGGCGAACTCCCGGTTGCCGAGCAGGCGGGTGGACACGCCGTCGTACTTGCACAGCTGGGTGAACAGCACGGTGCGGATGGGCACGTTGACCCCCACCCCGAGGGTGTCGGTCCCACAGATCAACTTCAGCAGGCCGGCCTGGGCGAGCTTCTCGACCAGCAGTCGGTAGCGGGGCAGCATTCCGGCGTGGTGCAGGCCGACGCCGTGCCCGATGAACCGCTTCAGGTCCTTGCCGATCGGGGTGTCGAACCGGAAGCCACCTACCTCCTCACGGACGGCGGCCTTCTCGTCCTTGTCGAGCACGTCGAGGCTGCACAGGTCCTGGGCCTTCTCGGCGGCCGCCTTCTGGGTGAAGTGGACGATGTAGATCGGCGCCCGGTCGGTGTCGACCAGCTCGGTGATCGACTCGTGCAGCGGGGTCTCCCGGTATTCGAAGGTGAGCGGCACCGGGCGGACCGTCCCGGCCACGGTCACCGCGGGGCGACCGGTGCGCCGGGTCAGGTCCTCGGTGAAGCGGGCCGTGGGGCCGAGGGTGGCCGACATGAGCAGGAACTGGGCGTCGGGCAGTTCCAGCAGCGGGACCTGCCATGCCCAGCCCCGCTGGGGGTCGCCGTAGAAGTGGAACTCGTCGGCCACCACCAGGCCGAACGGGCAGTCGGCGCCTTCCCGGAGGGTCTGGTGGGCGAGGATCTCGGCGGTGGCGCAGATGATCGGGGCGTCCGGGTTGACCGAGGCGTCGCCGGTGACCATCCCGACGTGTTCGGGGCCGAAGTCACGGGCCAGGGCGAAGAACTTCTCCGACACGAGGGCCTTGATGGGGGCGGTGTAGATGCTGCGCTCGCCGCGGGCCATCGCCGCGGCGTGGGCCGCGGTGGCCACCAGCGACTTCCCCGAGCCGGTGGGGGTGGCCAGGACCACGTGGGTGCCGGCCAGGAGTTCGAGGATGGCCTCCTCCTGCGCCTCGTAGAGCTCCAGGCTGCGTTCGGCGGCCCAGTCCACGAACAGCTCGAGCAGCAGGTCGGGGTCGGTGCCCGCCGGGATCCGGTCGGCCAGCGTGGCCGCCTGTGCCGTGGTCAGGGTCGGGGCGCCGAGGTTCATGGGCCGACGTCCAGTCCGAACCGTTCGGCCAACAGTTCGTAGGAGCGGACCCGGGCCTCGTGGTCGTGGCAGATGGTGACCACCATGAGTTCCTCGGCGCCGGTGGTCCCGACCAGTTCCTGGAGCCGGTCGTACACCCGGT
>CAYWBE010000264.1:0-2386 GCA_964456295.1 uncultured Candidatus Nemicrothrix sp. | reverse complement strand
CGGTGGCTCGTGGACCGGCCTGTTCCCCGGTCCTGATTCCTGATGCTGGCTTCTGGTCCTGATACCTGACGGTCCGTCAGATTCTGGCGCCACCCTACCGACCACCGGCCGGCACCCGTACCGGTACCGGTGGGAACCGGTGGGTGCCGGCGGACCGGCTCAGCGAGCGGGAACCAGCCCCCCGTCGACGGTCACGCACTGGCCGGTCATGAAGCTCGAGGCATCGGACGCCATGTAGAGCACGGCGCCAACCATCTCATCGGCGTCGGCCAGCCGACCCAGCCGGGTGGAGCGGGCCATGGACGCCGCCCCCTCCGGGCCGGTGTTGCGGACCATCGTGGTGTCGGTCGGCCCGGGGGCCAGGGCGTTGACCCGGATGCCCGCCGTGGCGTACTCGGCGGCCATCGTGCGGGTGAAGTGGAGCAGTGCCGCCTTGGCCGCCCCGTACAACGCCCCGCCCGGCGTGTGGAGGAAGGCGGCCGCCGAGATCACGTTGACCACCGCTGCGTGGTCGGACTCCAGCAGGTGGGGCAGGCAGGCCTGGAACAGGAACAGCGGCCCCCGCACGTTGACGTCGAACGACTTGGCGTAGGCATCCGCGGTGATCGACCCGATGGGTAGGGCCAACGGGTTGGCCGCGTTGTTGACCAGCACGTCGATCCCGCCGTACGCATCGACGGTGGCCGCCGCCAGTGCATCGAGGTCGTCCAGGTCGCCGGCATGGGCCACGACGGCGAGGGCCTCGCCGCCGGCCGCCCGGATGGACGCCACCGCCTCGTCACACGCCTCGGCCTTCCGACTGGACACCACCACCCGGGCCCCCTGGGCGGCCAGGCCATGGGCCACGGCCAGGCCGATGCCCCGACTCCCGCCGGTCACCACGGCCACCCGTCCCGTCAGGTCGTGCAGCGCGGCGACCCCGTCCCGATCCAGCATGGCGGTGAACCCTTCCTCCCGTTTTCCCGTGGTGGACAGCCTGCCCCATCCACACCGACCGGAGCCCACCCGAACCTCGCCACCGACGACAGATCCTTCTCGGTGTGACCCGACGGCACGACGGGTCGTAGCGTCGGCCACGTGCTCAGCGACCGTCGGATCCTCGTCACCGGCCTGACCGGCCAGATCGGCCACCCGATCGCCCGGTTCCTGGCCCGCGACAACGAGGTGTGGGGCGTGGCCCGGTTCAGCGCCGAGGGCAGCCGCGACCGGGCCGAGGCCATCGGCGTGACCACCCACGAGGCCGACCTGGCCTCCGGCGACCTGGGCGACCTGCCCGACGACTTCACCCACCTGGTGCACTTCGCCGCGTGGCAGGGGAAGGCCCTGGACCACGACCGGGCCATCCGGGCCAACGCCGAAGCGACCGGCCTGCTCATGCACCACTGCCGACGGGCTGCCGGCGCCCTCATCGCGTCGACCAACTCGGTGTACCGACCCAACGGCGACCCCCTGCACCGGTACATCGAGACCGATCCGCTGGGTGACGCCACCGCGCCCCACAGCCCGACCTACGGGGTGTCCAAGGTGTCCCAGGAGGCGGTGGCCCGCACCATGGCCCGGGTCCTGGACCTGCCGACCACCATCGCCCGCATCAATGCCAGCTACGGCCCGAACGGTGGCCTGCCCGCCTACCACGGCGACTGGGTCGCCGCCGGCGAGACGGTGTGGTTGCGCGACCCGGGCCCCAACGCCTACAGCCCGATCCACACCGACGACATGGCCCACCAGGTGGCGGCCCTGCTGGACGCTGCAGCCGCTCCGGCCACCATCGTGAACTGGTGCGGGGACGAGGTGGTGGCCGCCGAGGAGTGGGTGGACCTGTTCGGCACCCATCTGGGGGTCGAGCCGGAGGTCGCCCGGTACGAACTCCCGGGCAGTCAGCCGGGCAGCGCCGCCGACCCGACGAGGCGCCTGTCCCTCACCGGCCCGTGCACCGTGGACTGGCGCGACGGCATGGTGGGGACCCTCGAGGCCCGACGGCCACCGGCCTAGGCAGGCGTCCAGGCCGCAGGCAGGTGCTTGATGCCGTTCACGAAGTTGGACCGCAGGCGGTCCGGCTCGCTGGTGGCATGGACGTCCGGTAGCCGGGTCAGGAGCTCCCGGAACATCACCCCGATCTGCCGGCGGGCCAGATGGGCCCCGAGGCAGAAGTGCGGCCCCGGCCCACCGAAGCCCACGTGCGGGTTGGGGTCGCGGGTCACGTCGAACCGGTCGGGATCGTCGAACACGGCCTCGTCCCGGTTGGCCGACGCATACCAGAGCACCAGCTTGTCCCCGGCCCGGAACTCGTGGTCGCCGAGCCGCACCCCGTCGGCCGTGGCCGTCCGTCGAAAGTGGGTGACCGGGCTGGACAGGCGGACGATCTCGTCCACCGCGGTGGGCGTCA
>CAYWBE010000263.1:0-2395 GCA_964456295.1 uncultured Candidatus Nemicrothrix sp. | reverse complement strand
CCGACCAGGTGGTCAAGCTCTACATGGCCGGCCGGGGCTTCCAGGAGCGCCGCCACGCCCACACCGTGCTCTACCTGCACCGGTCCAACCGCTACCGCGACGCCGACCCGGTGCCCGTGGACCTGGCGCTCGACCACGGCTATGCCGGCCTGGTGTCCGTCGTCGTCGAGCCCACCGGCTCGGCCGAGGGCCTGGACGGGTGGCTGGACACCGAGGGCCTTCGGGGCCTGTTCGCCGACGGGCCGGTGGCCTCGTGCGCCCAGTGGACGGCCGTGCCCCGCGACGACATGACCAACAACGCCCCCATGGACCTGGGGTCGCCGCCCATCGGCCCCGAGGCCACCATGCAGCTCTTCTTCGTCGACGACGACCCGTCGACCTGCTGGGACCGGTTCGTGGACTACGCGGCCCGCCTCGAGGCGTCAGGGGTGGGCCGGGTCACGTCGGCCGCACCGTTCCTGCGAACCGTGGTCGGGACCGACCGCTACGCCGACCAGCTCTGGTAGCGGACGCCTGTCGGGCCGGTCGGAGACCGGCCCCGGAAACGGGCGCTCAGACGCCGTCGAGCGCCTCGACGACCGGACCGAAGTCGACCATCGAGTCCTCGTTGAGGCCGATGTAGGTCAGCCCCCAGCGTTCCCGCCACGCCAGCAGGGTCTCCACGCACTGTCCGACCGAGCCCACCAGCACGTGGGGCGAGGCCAGTGCCGCCTCGGCGTCCAGGCCCAGGGCCGGCGCCATCAGTTCGGCCAGCCCGATCGGGTCGTCGGTGATCTGGGACATGTGTACCCGGGTCTGGAGTTCGATGTCGTCGAACCGGTCGCCGGCCGCCTCGCGGATCCAGCCCAGCTTCTCGTCGGTGGCCTCCACGGTGGCCGTGGCGCCGGCCCGTTCGTCGATCACCCCGGCGGCCATGTTGGCGTTCACGCCCACGATGTCGGCTTCCCGGGCGGCCAGCGACAGCATCCGACGGCCGCCACCGGCCAGCAGGAACGGTGGGTGGGGCGACTGGATGCACGTGGGCTGACCATCGTGGCCCCGCACCGTGTAGTGCTCGCCGTCGTAGTCGAAGGACCCCTCGGCGAAGCACCGCTTCAGGATCTCCACCGACTCGGCCAGGCGGTCGATCCGCACCCCCGGCGAGTCGAGCGCGATGCCCGACTGGTCGTAGTCGGTGGTCTTCCAGCCGGCGCCCAGTCCCAGCTCGAGGCGACCGTCCGACAGCAGGTCCAGGGTGGCGGCCTGCTTGGCCAGGAACAGCGGATGCCGGAAGTCGTTGCCCAGCACCAGGGTGGTCAGGCGCAGGTCACGGGTGGCCTCGGCGGTCACCGCCAGGGCGATCAGGGGGGCCATCTCGGCGTCCAGGTGGTCTGAGACCGACAGGGCCGAGTAGCCGAGGTCCTCGGCCCGACGGCCGAGCTCGCGCCACTCGGCGGCCGGGCGGGGCGCCGAGGCCTGGACGCTGAAGCGGAAGGAACGGATCATGGCCGGCCACACTACGACAGGTCGGTGGTCCGGCCCCAAGGGGGCGGAGGTCCCGCCGGAGGGCCGTCACGGGCCACCGGTAGGGTGCGCCCGATGGCCCTCTCCGACCCCGATCCCGTGGCCGAACCGGCCACGACGGCCGACCCGGGCCTGAATCCCGACCAGCTCGACGCCGTCACCCACCCCGCCGGCCCGCTGCTCGTCGTGGCCGGCGCCGGCTCGGGCAAGACCCGGGTCCTGACCCGCCGCATCGCCCACCTGATCGGTGAACGGGGGGTGTCGCCGTTCGCCATCCTGGCCATCACCTTCACCAACAAGGCGGCCGGCGAGATGAAGGACCGCGTGGCCGACCTGGTCGGCCCGGTGGCCCGGCGGATGTGGGTGTCGACCTTCCACTCGGCGTGCGTCCGGATCCTCCGGCGCGACGGCGACAAGCTGGGCTTCCCGTCCAGCTTCAGCATCTACGACCAGGGTGACGCCGTGCGCCTCACCGGCTACGTGGTGCGCGACCTGGGCCTCGACGTCAAGCGGTTCCCGGCCCGCAGCGTGCATTCGGTCATCTCGGCGGCCAAGAACGAGGGGCGGTCGGCCGGCCAGTACGTCGAGCATGCGTTCGGCCCCTACGAGAAGCACGTCGGCGAGGTGTTCGTCGAGTACCAGAAGCGGCTCCACACGGCGGGCGCCATGGACTTCGACGACCTGCTGGGCAACGCGGTGCGCCTCCTGAAAGAGCACCCCGACGTGCTGGACCACTACCGGCAGCGCTTCGAGCACGTCCTGGTCGACGAGTACCAGGACACCAACGTCGTCCAGAACGAGCTGGTCATGCTGCTGGGCAAGGGGCACCGAAACGTGTGCGTGGTGGGCGACAGCGACCAGTCGATCTACCGGTTCCGGGGCGCCGACATCC
>CAYWBE010000262.1:0-2400 GCA_964456295.1 uncultured Candidatus Nemicrothrix sp. | reverse complement strand
CCATGAACTGGTCCACGATCATGTCCACGAAGCGGTCGTCGTCGTCGACGGCCCCCGCCCGTTGGAAGGCCACGCCGGCCCGCTCGGCACGGCCGGCCGCCTCGACGTCGAGGTCCCAGGCGATCTCGAAGTTCTCCACCGGGAAGCCGATGGGCGAGACCACCACGGCGTCCATGCCGGCGGTCGCCAGGGCGTCGATGCGGTCGCCCACGTCGGGCTCCAGCCACGGGACCCCTGGTGGGCCACTCCGGGACTGCCACACCACCTCCCGGTCGTGCCGGCCGTCGGGGTCGACCCGCTCGGCGACCAGGCGCGCCACCTCGTGGAGTTGGGCCACGTAGTCACAGGTGGCGGCCATGGAGAGCGGGAGGCTGTGGGCCGAGAACAGGAGGTGGGCCCGGTCACGACGGTCGGGCGGCAGGCGGTCCAGGGCTTCGACCAGCCGGTCGGCCGCCGGTTCGATGAGCCCCGGATGGTCGTGCCGGTTGCCGATCCGGTCGATGGTCGGGGCGCCGGGTCCCACCGCCGTGCGGGCTGCCTCGAGGTTCTCGGCGTACTGGCGGCACGTGCTGTAGGAGGCGTACGGGGACGCCACCCAGGCCAGGGCCCGGCGTACCCCGGCGTCGCGCATCTCGGCTACCGCGTCGGGCAGGAGCGGGTTGGCGTTCCGGTTGCCCCAGTAGACCGGCACGGCCCGCTCCCCGTCGGGTGTCCGCCCGTCCAGTCGGGCAGCCACCGCAGCCTGTAGTGCCCGGAGTCGACCGTTCAACGGGGAACGACCGCCGACCGAGCGGTAGCGGTCGGCTACCTCGGCCAGGCGGTCCGGCGGGATGGGGCGTCCGGCGGCCACCCGGGCCAGGAAGGGCGCGAGGTCGTCGATTGACTCCGGGCCACCGAAGGCCACCAGGAGGAGGGCGTCGTATCCACCCACCGGGTCCGGGCGGCCGGGGAGCGGGGAGGCGGTTCGGCCGGTCATGGCGACGTCCGGTCCGGGGGGTCGGCTCCGACCTCAGCCCTCTACGTCGAAGTGGGAGAGGTCCTCGTTCAGGCCCGATCGGACCGCCGCGGCGACCGGTCCACGGGTGGTGACCCGGGTGCGCTTCAGCGCGCCGCGCCCGACCTGGCCGACCACCCGGGCGCGGGCCATCGCCGTGTCCAGGAGGTCGTCGGCATCGACCACCTCGTCCAGGAATCCGACGTCGACCGACGTCGCTGGGTCGTACATCTGGCCGAGGGTCGCCCTGGCCACGTGCCGCTTGGACAGGCGCTCGCGCATGAGTTCGGTGGCGAAGAACGGCAACGGCATGCCGATGGTCAGCTCGGGCATGCCGATCTTGAATTCGCCGTCGGTGCCGACCCGGAGGTCCGACGACATCAGGATGATGGCGCCCGCCGCGATGGCGTGGCCCGTGCAGGCGGCGACCACCGGTCGGGGGAACTCGTAGAGCCGCAGGAACAGGTCGACGCCCGAGGCCAGCATCCCCTGGGCCGCCTCACTGCCCTCCTTCATGACGGCGAGGTCGAAGCCGGCCGAGAACCGGCCCGGTCGCCCGGCCACCACCAGGGCGTCGGCGCCGGCGGCCTCCACCTCGTCGAGGCGCCCCAGGAGGGCCCCGATCATGTCGTGGCCCAGCGCGTTGGCCTTGCCGTCGTCCATGGTGACCACGGCGATCCCGTCGTCGATGGCCAGGGTGGTGATGTCGTCCATGGGTGCCGAACCTATCCCCGGGCCCGACCCCGGGGCGGGCCGGGGCCACGGGTCCACCGGTACGATGGACCCATGAGCGACACCCTCACCGACGACACCCTCACCGGCGACCGGGTCATGGACGTCACCGACGGGGCGCTGGCCAAGGTCCTGGAGGTCCGTGACTCCCAGGACGACGGCGAGGACCCCACCACGCTGGCCCTGCTGATCGACGTGACCGGCGTGTCGGGCGTGGACTACGTCTACGACCTGGCCTTCGTGCCCATCGTCGAGCTGCCCACCGACTGCCACCGGTGGTCGGTCGACGCCGAGGCCGGCGCCGTGCTGGACATGGCGGTGGGCGACGAGAGCCGGTCCAAGTTGGCTGGCGCCACCCTGGACCTGCCCAGCAACCCGGTGCAGGGCGGTCTGGTGATCCGGAACCCCAACCGCCCCAACCCTCTCGGGGACGTCGGCGAACTGGACCTCACCGGCGAGGTGCCCGAGCGCATCGAGCAGCTCCTGACGACCAGCGTCAACCCGATGCTGGCCTCCCACGGCGGCTTCGCCACGCTCGTCGGCGTCGAAGGCCACACGGCCTACGTGACGATGGGCGGTGGCTGCCAGGGGTGCTCCATGAGCCAGGCCACCCTGACCGAGGGCATCCAGCGGGCCATCGTGGAGGCCGTGCCGGAGATCACCGAGGTGGTCGA
>CAYWBE010000261.1:0-2420 GCA_964456295.1 uncultured Candidatus Nemicrothrix sp. | reverse complement strand
CGGCGATGACCTGGCCACCGGTGAGGATGGCCATGTCCTGGAGCATCGCCTTGCGACGCTCGCCGAAGCCCGGGGCCTTGACGGCCACCGAGTTGAAGGTGCCGCGGATCTTGTTGACGACCAGCGTGGCCAGGGCCTCGCCCTCGACGTCCTCGGCGATGATCAGCAGCGGGCGACCCGACTGCATGACCTTCTCCAGCACGGGGAGCATCTCCTGGACGGAGCTGATCTTGCCCTGGTTGTACAGGATGTACGGCTCCTCGAGGATCGCCTCCTGGCGCTCCGGGTCGGTCACGAAGTACGGCGACAGGTAGCCCTTGTCGAACTGCATGCCCTCGACGAAGTCGAGGTCCATGCCGAAGGTGTTGGACTCCTCGACGGTCACCACGCCGTCCTTGCCCACCTTGTCGATGGCATCGGCGATGACCTGGCCGATCGTGGCGTCGGCCGCCGAGATGGCGGCCACGTTGGCGATCTGCTCCTTGGAGTCGTCGACCCGCACCGCCTGGTCGGCGATGGAGTCCACGGCGGCGGACACGGCGGCCTCGATGCCCTTCTTGAGGCCCATCGGGTTGGCGCCGGCGGCCACGTTGCGCAGGCCCTCGCGGACCAGCGCCTGGGCCAGCACGGTGGCCGTGGTGGTGCCGTCACCGGCGATGTCGTTGGTCTTGGTGGCCACCTCCTTGACGAGCTGGGCACCCATGTTCTCGAAGCTGTCCTCCAGCTCGACCTCACGGGCGATGGACACGCCGTCGTTGGTGATGGTGGGGGCGCCGAACTTCTTGTCGAGGACCACGTTGCGGCCCTTGGGGCCGAGGGTGACCTTGACGGCGTCGGCCAGCTTGTTCACACCGGCCTCGAGGCCGCGACGGGCCTCTTCGTCGAACTTCAGGATCTTTGCCATGGCGCGGACTACTTGAGGATGCCGAGGACGTCGCGGGCGTTGAGGATCAGGAGGTCCTCACCGCCGACGGTGATCTCGGTGCCGCCGTACTTGCTGTAGACGACGGTGTCGCCCTCGGCGACGTCCATCGGCACGAGCTCGCCGGTCTGCTCGGAGCGACGGCCGGGGCCGACGGCCAGGACGTCACCCTGCTGGGGCTTCTCCTTGGCGGTGTCCGGGATGACCAGGCCGGAGGCCGTGGTGGACTCGAAGTCGCTCGGACGGACCACGATGCGGTCCTCGAGGGGCTGCAGGTTCATCGAATGATTCCCTTTCGAGACGACGCCGGGCCGGTGGCCGCTGGCGCCTGGTTGGGGTTCTGGATGTTCGCAGGTGGGACCACCGATTGGCAGTCTCCCCATGCGAGTGCCAACGATACGGGGGCGGTCGCCGGTTGACACCCTCGGCGGCCTGTGATGACCTCGCCGTCAGGCGGGCCGGTTGGGGGGCCGCCGTTCAGGCGGTGGGTTCAGCGGGAACCCCCCCACAGGCGGAAAGGCGGTGACCATGAGGTGGTCACGGAACTCCCTGTTCTCCTTCGTCGCGCTGCTGGCCGTGTTCGGCCTGGCGGCCGCGTCCTGCGGCTCGGACGGAGGTGACGAACCGACGGCAGCGGCCACCACGGCCGCTCCGGCCACCACGGCGGCACCAGCCACGACGGCCGCACCGGCCACCACGGCCGCGCCGGCCGACGAGCCGGCAGCCGAGGAACCGGCCGTCGAGGAACCCGCTGAGGAACCCGCCGAGGAACCCGCCCCGGCCGACCACCTGGGCGACGGGTCGCTCGGCGTGGTCCGCGTGGAACCGGGCGAGGACATCCAGGTCCGTTCGCTGAACGCCATCTCCGGCGACGTGGCCTTCCTGGGCCTCCCCAACGAGCGCTCCATCTACACCACCCTCAATGCCATGGGTGCTTCTTCAGGGAAGGTCAAGGGCTTCCAGGTCTCGATGGGCACCGGGCTGGACGACCTGTGCTCGGCCG
The DNA here is from genome assembly GCA_964456295.1 of uncultured Candidatus Nemicrothrix sp. Classification (GTDB taxonomy): domain Bacteria; phylum Actinomycetota; class Acidimicrobiia; order Acidimicrobiales; family MedAcidi-G1; genus UBA9410. The sequence goes on along the minus strand of CAYWBE010000261.1, from coordinate 495 downwards.
ATGGTGGTGCGGCGGCCGCCCAGACGATCGTGGCCGACGAGGACGTGGTCGGCGTGATCGGCACCAGCTGCTCCGGCGCGGCCGCCGCGGCGGCGCCGCTGATCTCGGCGGCCGGCATGGTGATGATCTCGCCGTCCAACACCAGCCCGTCGCTGACCAGCGACCTGGCCGGCACGGCCGGTGAGAACAACTACCCCGGCTACTACCGCACGGCCCACAACGACCTGTTCCAGGGCGCGGCGGCCGCCGGGTTCGCCCTCGAGGTGCTCGGGGTGACCACCGCGGCGGCCATCCACGACGGTGACCCGTACACCCAGGGCCTGGCCACCGCGTTCGCCGATGCCTTCGAGGCCGGCGGGGGAACGATGACCGGGTTCACGGCGGTCAACAAGGGCGACAGCGACATGGTGCCGGTCCTGACCGAGATCGCCTCCGGGGCCCCGGAGCTGCTGTTCTTCCCGATCTTCCAGCCGGAGGGCGACTTCATCGTCCAGC
>CAYWBE010000260.1:0-2451 GCA_964456295.1 uncultured Candidatus Nemicrothrix sp. | reverse complement strand
TGTCCCTGGGAGAGTAGGACGCCGCCGGATTTCGAACGCTACGAGCGGGGCCCCTCGGGGTCCCGCTCGAGCGCGTTTTGGGGCTGGGGGCGGCAAGGGTCACGGCGCTCCGTGGGGGGGTGCCCCGGTAGCCTCCCCGCCCATGGCCCCTTCCCGTGACGATTCTCGAGGTCGAGGGGGCCCCGGCTCCCGTGGGGGAGGCGGCTCGCGGGGTGGCTCGGGCCGGGGCGGCCAGGGCGGCGGACGCGGTGGATCCTCCGGTGGGCGTCCGGGTGGAGGCGGCGGCCGTCAGGGCGGACCACGTGGTGATGATCGACGGGCCGGGTCGGGCGGGGACCGACGGTCGGGTGGCGGCGGCAGGCCCCGTCGCGACGGGAACCGTGCCGGCACCGGCGGCAGGAACGACAGGGGCGAGCGTCGGGATCGGCGCGATGGTCCCGGGGAGCGTCCGGACCGTCGGCGGCGGGGACCGGATGCGGCCGGTCCGACCACCTGGGGTGGCGTGGCCCGGCGTGGGGCTGGCCGGCTGGAACGCGAGGAGTACGAGGATCGCCCGGAACGTCGCGAGCGGACCGCCGAGCGGACGACGCGACCCCGCCGGCCCGAACCCGAGCGCTCCGACCGGCTCAGGACCGAGGCAGCCGAGGCGGTGGCCCGCGGCGGGAACGCAGGTGGCCGACGGTCCAGCCCCCGGGCCATGGACCGCCACCCGTTGCCCGAGGCCCCGCGTCGGCTTCCCGATGCCGACGTGCTGCTCCGTCGTGCCCTGGGCGACCGGGCCGGCGGCAAGGCTGCCGGCCGCCTGGCCGAGGCGGCTCGCGCCTTCTCCGAGGACCGCTTCCAGGATGCCCGTCGGATCCTGAACCAGCTGGTGGAACGGGCCCCGGACGTGCCCGAGGTGGTCGAGCTGCTCGGGCTCGTCCACTACCGGATGGGTCACTGGAAGGCAGCGACCAAGCGGCTGGAGGCGTTCCGGGACATGACGGGGAGCACCGAGCAGCACCCGGTACTGGCCGACTGCCACCGGGCCCAGGGCCGCTGGAACGACGTGGACGCCCTGTGGATCGAACTCCGGGATGCCTCGCCCAGTGGTCCGCTCGTCACCGAGGGGCGTCTGGTGGCTGCCGGGGCGTTGGCCGACCAGGGGCTGCTCACCGAGGCCGTCGCGCTGCTGGAGCGGGGTTGGCGGGTGCCGTCGCGGGCCCGTGACCACCACCTGCGCCGGGCCTACGCGCTGGCCGACCTCTACGAACGCTCCGGCGCCGAGCCCCGGGCCCGGGAGCTCTTCACCTGGGTCCGTGATCACGATCGGCAGTTCGCCGACGTGGTGGCCCGGGTGCGCGCCCTCTCCTGACGAGGCTTGGTTCCCCCGGGACCCTTCCCGGGCCGGTACGCGCCGCGGGCCGTAGCAGTCCTCCCGACGGGCCGCGACCTATGGTGCCGGGACCGACCGGGACCGCGCCCGGCCCGACCGGGGAGAGGGAGCGAGGATGTCCGACGAGGTGCTGCTGGTCGACGACCCGGCCGATGGCGTCCGACGGCTGACCCTGAACCGTCCGGACAAGCGCAACGCCCTGAACCATCCACTTCGAGGTGCCCTGCTGGAGGCGCTGGTGGCCGCCGACGTGGACGACGGGGTCCGGGTGACCATCGTCCGGGGTGCCGGGACCTGCTTCTCGGCCGGCTACGACCTGGGGGGCGGGAACGAGGGCCACGACCTGCCGTTCCCTACCACGCCGGGGGACGGCCAGTGGCCCCGCCACGTCACCGACGGGTGGATGGGGATCTGGGACCTCGCCAAGCCGGTGATCGCCCAGGTGCACGGCTGGTGCCTGGCTGGGGGTAGCGAGCTGGCCACCGGGTGCGACCTCGTCTACATCGCCGATGACGCCCGCATGGGCTACCCGGCAGTCCGCTTCGGCGTTCCGGACATGCACTTCCACGCCTGGTTCCTGGGCATGCGCCGGGCCATGGAGATGATGGTGACCGGCGACTCCATCACCGGGACCGAGGCCGTGGAGCTGGGCTGGGCCAACGCCGCCCATCCGGCAGCCGAGCTCGAGGACGCCGTGCTGGCCGTGGCCGGTCGGATCGCCACCATGCCCCCCGACGTGGTCCAGCTCAACAAGCGGGCCGTGCACCGGCAGATGGAGTACATGGGGCTCCGGGCCGGGCTCCGGGCCGGGACCGACCTGTGCGCGTTGGGCGTGCACTCGGCGTCCATGGCCGGGTTCCTCTCCGAGGTGGCCGGGTCGGGGCTGACCGCCGCCCTGCAGCAGAGGGACGAACCCTTCGGCGACTACCGAGCAAATGACTGTGACCCATTGCACGGATCCGGCGGCGGCCCATCGTGACCCCCGACGGGGACCGCGGTTAGGGTCGGGCCGATCTCCGGCGGGTGTCGTCGGGGGTCACGCACGAGCGACCAGAGGCAACGACGCCGGGTGGAGG
>CAYWBE010000259.1:0-2456 GCA_964456295.1 uncultured Candidatus Nemicrothrix sp. | reverse complement strand
TGCGGCTACACCGAGTTCTACCGGATGGACGGCAAGGGAGGCCTCGGCACGGTGTTCGACGTCCTCACCAACTGACGGGGGTCAGAGGCCGATGCGGGTGGCCACACCGCCGACCCGGACCCGGTCCACCCGACCGCCGACCACCTCGACCTCGGAGCAGACCGCCGACGGTCGCCCCATCTCGATGCCTTGACCCGCCACCAGCACGTGGTGCCCGTCGACTCCCACACCGAGCAGGTCCTGGCGAACTAGCCAACAGGCCAGGGCGCGGTTGGTCGTTCCGGTGGCCGACGCTTCATCGGTTCCCACTGCTGGGCACAGGTCCCGACACCGGTAGTCGTGGTCGTCGTCGGTCACGTCGGTGACAATCAGAGCGACCGTGTCGACGCCGATCCGGCGACACCACCCGGCGAGACCGTCGAAGTCTGGTGCTACCGCTGCCATGGCCGACAGGTCTTGGAGCGGGACTATCAGGTGGGTGAAGTCAGAAACCGTTCGCTCTATAGGCAGGGAACAGTGAAGGCTGTCAATGGGGACTCCCAGTCGCGACGCCACCTCTGCGGAATCGACGCCACCGGGCTCAAAGGATGCCGGCGCGAGGTCCATCCAGACCTCAGGCACACCATCCTGCCTGCGGCGCACCTCCACCTCGATAGTTCCTCCAGTTGATCGGACGACCAGATCGACCCGACCATCGGCACCGGGTACCACCACCTCCTCTTCCACGAGTGATGTCACCAGTCCGACCGTGCCATGCCCGCACATCCCGTATTCGGTCGTCGTCGAGAAGAATCGGACATCGATGATCCCGTCAACGAACCCGGTGACGAAGCACGTGGCCGGAGCGCCAACCTCGGCGGCGATCTGCTGCATCGTCTCTGCGTCTAGCTCCGAGGCGTCGACCGCCACGCCTGCTGGGCTTCCCCCAGACGCCACCTCAGAGAACGCCACGTAGAGGACGACTGGTGGTCGGATCAGATCCGGTCGTGCCACGGCGCCGCCTCCTCGAACCCTCGGGCGAGACGCAACACGGTGGCCTCGTTGCCGAACGCCGCTCCGATCTGGACGCCCACCGGCAGGCCGCTAGAGCACCGACCCAGTGGAACCGAGGCTGCGGGCCCACCGGTCACGTTGAACAGTGGGGTGAACGGGATCTCGTCCAGCATCGCCGAGATGTAGGTAGGCCAGTCGCTGCCACCCATGTCCATCATCCCTAGCGGACGGGCCGGAGCGGCCAGAGTCGGGGTGAGGAAAATGTCGTAGTCCTCGAAGAAGCGTTCCATGGCCCGGGCCGTCCGATGTAGTTCGTCAACGGCCCGGCGGTGGTCGTCGGGCCCGATTTCCCTGCCGTGATGGTAGGCAGCCAGCGTGGCTGGCTCGAAGAGATCCGTCGGGTCTCCATCCGGGTGGACCTGGAGGATCCCAGCGACGGTGGCGTGGATGTTGGCCGCAAACACAGCCGACAGTGCTTCTCGAAGGGCCCACCCGTCGACGGGTGGCCGGACCTCGGCCACCGAACAGCCCAGGACCTCGGCCAGACCTGCCGACTGACAGGCCGCCGCCCGGCAGGCCTCGTCCACCAACTCGTCGGCCAACCCTTCGGTCCAAAGGGCGATCCTCAATGGTCGTAGCGGCCCGTCTATGGCGCTGACGAAACCGCCGGCGGGAAACGGAACGGCGGCGATACCGGATGGAGATCCAGGGAAGGGACCGTGGGTGACATCGAGTAGCAGGGCCGAGTCACGCACGCTGTGAGTGACGGCATGGCTCGTACTGAGGCCATCGAGGCCCTCGGCGGCGTCATTTCCAAGTGGAACCCGACTCCGGGTGGGCTTGAGCCCGAACAACCCGCAGTTACTTGCAGGGATCCGGATCGACCCGCCGCTGTCGGTGGCGTGAGCTGCCGGCAACATCCCGGAGGCCACGGCACACGCCGAGCCGCCACTGGACCCACCGGCACTACGGGTCGGATCGAATGGATTCGGGGTCGGCCCCCGCAGGGTCGGTGAGGTACAGATACCCATGCCCATCTCCGGGGTGTTGGTCTTGCCCAGCACCACCAGGCCGGCATCTCGCATCCGGCCCACGAGGACCGAGTCGACGCTCGGGACCACGTGGCGTAGGGCCCGGCTCCCGTTCGTCGACGGCAAGCCGGCCACATTGGTGTTGAGGTCCTTGACCAGGTAGGGGACGCCATGGAGCGGCCCCGACGGAACGCCGGCCGCCACCCGGTCCCGAGCGTCGGTAAAGGCGGGAAGGACCACGGCATTCAGCCTGGAGTTCTGCGCCTCGATCCGGGTGATCGCCACCTCGACAAGCTCGACGGCCTTGACCTCGTTGGAGACCACCAGTCCGGCCAACCCCGTCGCGTCATAGAGACCGTAGGCCTCGTCGATCGACACCCGGGGACGACCTCAGTCCTCGTCCCACAGCGGGTAGGTCGACAGCGGGACGAC
>CAYWBE010000258.1:0-2500 GCA_964456295.1 uncultured Candidatus Nemicrothrix sp. | reverse complement strand
GCCATGGCCCGGTCGATCTCGTCCAGGCTGACCACGGCTCCCAGCAGGGGAGCGGTCGGGAATCCGCCCTCGTTGAGGATCCTCGCCGCCTCGTCCACCGATGCGGCGTCGCCGCCGGCCCCGCCCATCACCTTCAGGCCCTTCATCACGACCTTGTCGGTCACCACCGGCACGGCCTGACGGTCCTTCAGCCCGGCCCAGATCACCGTCGCCCGGTGGTGCACCAGGTCGAAGCACAGGCTGGGCGTGACCGGCGCGCTGGCCAGGTCCACGGCCACTGCGGCACCGAACCCTCCGGTCAGGTCCATCACCACCTCGACGGGGTCGTCCACCGTCACGTCCACCACGTGGTCGGCCCCCACCTCGAGGGCCACCTCGAGCCGTAGGGCGTCCTCGTCGGTTCCCGTCACGATCACGTTGGCCGCGCCCAGCGACTTCGCGTACGCCGCGCACGTGAGGCCCATGTGGCCCGGCCCCTGGATCACGATGGTCTGCCCGGCCTGGAAGCCGGCCTGGCCCAGCCACGCCACCATGTTGGACAGCGGCTCGAACAGCGTCAGCTCCTCGGCTGACACGTCGTCGGTCAGCTTCGCCAGGTGCGTGCCCGGCAGCACGGCCATGTACTCGCCGTAGCCGCCCCACAGGCCCGCCCCCTCGTCCAGCCCGAACGAGTAGCCGTAGCAGCGCACCCCGAACGGGTTGCCCTCGTACGGCTCCCCGTACCAGACGATGTCCACGGCCACCCGGTCGCCGACCACCACGCCCAGCTCGGCGTCATCGGCCAGGGCGTGGACCCGCCCCACGATCTCGTGGCCCGGCACCACCGGATTGACCTCGCCCGGCACGTGGTGGTGCCCGGCCAGCTGGGCCACGTCGCTGTGGCACAACCCCACGGCCTCCACGGCCAGCACGGCACCACCCGGCGGCGGTTCGGGCACCGCGAAGTCGTCACGCAGCGTCCACGTACCGTCACCGTGGAACACCACGGCCCGGCAGGTGGCGGTCACCGCAGGCCTACAGCTTCTGGATCAGCGTGCCGGTGCCCAGCCCACCGCCGCAGCACATGGTCACGATGGCGTACTCCCCGTCGGTGCGCTGCAACTCGTGAACCGCCTTGGTGGTCAGGATGGCCCCCGTCCCACCCAGGGGATGCCCCAGGGCGATGGCCCCGCCGTTCGGGTTCACCGTCTCCATGTCGGGCGACAGTTCCTTCTCCCAGGCCAGCACCACCGAGGCAAACGCCTCGTTGATCTCCACCACGTCGACGTCGTCCATCGACAGGTCGTTGTCGGCCAGCAGCTTCTGCGTCGCCCCGATCGGACCGGTCAGCATCAACTCCGGGTCCGAACCGACCAGGCACGAGTCCACGATGCGGGCCAGCGGCTTCACGCCCAGCTCGGCGGCCTTCTCGGCCGTCATCACCAGCACCGCGCCGGCCCCGTCGGAGATCTGCGACGACGTCCCTGCCGTGTGCACGCCGTCCTCCCGGCCGGTCGCCTTCAGGCCGGCCAGTGACTCCCGGGTCGTCTCCCGCAGGCCCTCGTCGCGGGTCACCGTCGTCGTATCGCCGGTCGGCTTGCCGTCCTCGCCCAGCACCGGGGCGTCCACCGGCACGATCTGGGTGGCGAACCGGTCCTCGTCCCACGCCCGGGCCGCCCGGGCCTGGGACTGCACGCCGAACGCATCGGCGTCGTCACGGGTGATGTCCCACTGGTCGGCGATCCGCTCCGATCCCTCGAACTGCGAGGTGAACTCGAAGTGCTCGAAGTAGTTGCGGTTGACGGGTCGCCCCGAGTTGGGCTCCTTGGGGGTCGTCGCCCCGAAGCCGACCTGCGACATGACCTCCACGCCGCAGCCGATCGCTGCGTCGACCACGCCGCCGGCCACCAGCGAGTACGCCATGTTGGTGGCCTGCTGGCTCGAACCGCACTGGGCGTCGACCGTGGTGGCCGGCACCTCCAGGGGCAGGCCGGCGGTCAGCCACGCCGTGCGGGTCACGTTCATGGACTGCATGCCCACCTGGCCGACGCAGCCGCCCACCACCTGGCCGACCTCGAGGGGGTCGATGCCCGTCCGGTCGAACAGCGCCTTCTGGACGGTGCCCAGCACGTCGACGCTGTGGCACGTCGACAGGCCTCCGTTGCGGCGACCCACCGGGGTCCGCACCGCATCCACGATCACGACGTCACGCATGTTGTTGCTCCTGTTTCCCTGACTGATCCTGCTGGTTGCCGACCGTCGACGACGGCGGCGTGTTCGTTCGTTGAGGGGCCGGCCTAGATGGGCAGGTCGCCGGTGGCCCGGGCCGTCGAACCGGTGTCGGTCCATGCGGCGATGGTCCGCTGGGCGATCCGCATCTGGTGCACCTCGTCGGCCCCGTCGGCGAACCGCGCCCACCGGGCCTGCTGGAGCATGTGGGCCAGCGGCGTGTCGGTCGAGTAGCCCAGCGCCCCGTGCACCTGGATGGCCCGGTCGATGATCCGGTTCAGGCTGTTGGCCA
>CAYWBE010000257.1:0-2515 GCA_964456295.1 uncultured Candidatus Nemicrothrix sp. | reverse complement strand
ATCGTGTCGATCGCCTCGCCGGACCGGGCCAAGGTGGCCGAGGCCAAGCGCCAGGTCATGCTGATCGTGGATCCGCCGACCGCCGAGGTCGGTGCCGTGTACGAGGGCCGCGTGGTGAACATCACCAAGTTCGGTGCCTTCGTCAGCATCCTTCCCGGCCGTGACGGCCTGGTGCACATCTCCAAGCTCGGTGGCGGCAAGCGCATCGACAGGGTGGAGGACGTCCTGGAGCTGGGTCAGCCCCTGACGGTGGTCGTCGAGGACGTCGACCCCAACGGGAAGATCTCGCTGAAGCCGGCCGGTGACGCCGATGCTGCGTCGTCCAAGGCCGACGAGGCCCCGGTGGCCGCTCCGGCCGAGGTCGAGGAGGCTCCGGCCGCTTCGTTCGAGGACGACGTGGACGACGGCGACTACAACAGCGCCGACGTCGACGAGGCCCCGGCCTCGGTTGACGACCCGGCCGACGACTCGGACGACGACGAGCCCGTGACGGTCGAGGCCAGCTTCGAGGACGCCTTCAAGGCCGAGCTCGAGACGGTCCACGGCGACCTGGGCGTCGACGCCCCGGCCAGCCGCGGCGGTGGTGGCGGTGGCGGTGGCGGCGGTGGCCGTCGGCGCCGCCGCTAGGCAACGGATCGTCGGTCCGTCCTGCCCGACGGCACGACCGATCCCCGGCGCCCCCGAGGCGCCGACACGGCCACCGGTTCGGTGGTCGAACTGAGCCTGCCCGAACACGGTCCGACCGATGGACCGGGTGTGGTGTCCGAGCACATGCCGGACGCCCACTCGGTCTCGGTCGGCGTGTGGGTGGGCGTCGGTGGCCGTGACGAGGATCCGGCCCTGGCCGGGAGCTCGCACTTCCTCGAGCACCTGCTCTTCAAGGGCACCGAGGACCGTTCGGCGAGGGCCATCGCCGAGTTGGTGGACGCCAGTGGCGGCGAGATGAACGCCTTCACGACCAAGGAGTACACCGCCTACTACGCCCGCCTGCCGGTGGGCGGGCAGGAGACCGCCGTGTCCCTGCTGGCCGACGTGCTCCGCGAACCCGCCCTACGGGCTTCCGACGTCGAGACCGAGCGCCAGGTCATCCTCGAGGAGATCCACCTGTCGGCCGATGATCCGGACGACGTGGCCTTCGACCTGCTCTACGAGGCGCTGTTCCCCGACCATCCGCTGGGCCGCGAGGTGCTGGGCTCGGAGGCGACGGTGACTTCCCTGGGTCGGGACGACATCGCCGGCTTCCACGACCACTGGTACCGGGCACCCAACCTGGTGGTGGCCGCTGCCGGTGCCGTGGACCACGTGGCGCTGGTCGCCCAGGTCAACGAGGCGTTCGCTGGCCGTACCGGTGGTTCGGCTCCCCAGCGGACGGGGCCGGTGGCCGACCCGGTGCCGGCTCGACGGGCCACCCGGCCGACCGAGGCCGCCCACGTGGCCTGGGGGTGGCGGGGCCTGGACCGCAGTGACCCCCGCCGCCATGCCCTGGCCATCGGCGTGCACGTGCTGGGGGGCGGGCTGTCGAGCCGCCTGTTCCAGACGGTGCGCGAGGACCGTGGCCTGGCCTACAGCGTGTTCTCGTCGATGGCTGCCTATAGCGACGCCGGGGTGGTGTCGGTGTACGCCGGCACGGCACCGGAGCGGGCCGCCGAACTCCAGCGCGTCGTGGCCCACGAGGTCGGCGAGGTGGCGGCCCACGGGATCACCGATGCCGAGCTGTCCATCGCCCGGGACGGCTTCGAGGGTTCGCTGCTCATGGGCCTCGAGGGTTCGGGCAGTCGGATGTCCCGCCTGGGGAGCAGCCAGAGCCTGCTGGGTCGGGTGGTTCCGCTGGACGAGTACGTCGAGATCCTGCGGGCCGTGACCCTCGACGAGGTGAACGCCGCGCTGGCCGAGGTGCTGACGCCGGCGGCCGTGGTGGCCGAGGTCGGCCCGGCCGACTGAGTCGGCCTGACCCGGACCCGTCCAGTACCGAAACGCTTCCCGAGCCACCCGGCGTCGACCGGTAGCCTCGGGTCCATGGGAACGACCGGAACCGGGACGATCCGCGTCGGCGTGCTGGGCGTGGCCGGCCGCATGGGGCGTGCCGTGGCCGACGCCGTCCACGACGCCGACGGCCTGGACCTGGTCGGCGCCGTCGACCCTTCGGCGCCCGGAACCGACGTCCACGGGGTGACCGTGGTGGCCGACCTGGCCGACCTGCTGGCCGACCTGCTGGCTGTCGGCACCGACGGCGATGCCGGCGTCGACGTGGTGGTGGACTTCACCATCGCCGAGGCCAGCCGGGCCACCCTGCCGGCACTGGCCGCCGCCGGGGTGCACGCCGTGGTGGGCACCAGCGGCCTGGGCGACGACGACCTCGACGCGCTGCGGGCGGCCTTCACGACCAGCAACTGCGTGGTCGCCCCCAACTTCGCCATCGGGGCGGTGCTCATGATGCGGTTCGCCGAGTTGGCCGCCCCGTGGTTCGACACCGCCGAGATCGTCGAGGTCCACCACGACGGCAAGGTCGACGCCC
>CAYWBE010000256.1:0-2516 GCA_964456295.1 uncultured Candidatus Nemicrothrix sp. | reverse complement strand
ACCACCTGCTCGCCGAACAGGTCGGTCTCGCACTCCTCGGTGAACGTGGTCTCGATGACGCCGGCCCGGGCACCACCCACGCCGTCGGCGTAGGCCAGGGCGAGGGCCTTGGCGCCCCCGGTCGGGTCCTGCTCCACCGCGATGAGGCACGGCACGCCGCCGCCCTCCTCGTAGGTGCGGCGCACCAGGTGGCCGGGGCCCTTCGGGGCGACCATGATCACGTCGACGTCGGCCGGCGGGGCGATCAGGTCGAAGCGGATGTTGAACCCGTGGGCGAACGCCAGGGCGTCGCCGGCGTTCAGGTTGGGGGCGATGTGCTCCTCGTAGACCGCGGCCTGGTCGGTGTCGGGCAGCAGCACCATGATCACGTCGGCCCACGCCGAGGCATCCGACAGCGACCGCACGGCCAGGCCGGCCTCGGTGGCCTTGGCGGCCGACGACGATCCGTCGCGCAGGCCGACGCATACGTCGATACCCGACTCCTTGAGGTTGAGGGCGTGCGCGTGCCCCTGGGAGCCGTAGCCGAGGATGGCCACCTTGCGCTCCGCGATCGCGGACCGGTCCACGTCCTGCTCGTAGTAGATGTTGGCCACTGGTTCTCTCCTGGCTTCGATTCGGTTGGGAACGGCTTGCTTGGAAACGGTCTGGGAACGGGTGCGGATCAGTCGAGGGCGTCGTCGAGGCTGGCCAGGGCGACCCGGCCGGTGCGCTGCAACTCGAGGATGCCGTACGGACGCAGCAGGTCCTCGAACTCGTCGATCCGGCGCGGCGGACCCACCAGCGACAGCATCATCCGGTCGGTCCCCAGGCTCAGGACCTTGCCGCCGGCCCGATCCAGGTACTCGACGATCTCGTCGCGACGATCCGGCTCGGCGGTCACCGTGACCAGCATGAGCTCGCGCTCCACGGCTTGCCCAGGGGCCAGCTCGCGGATCTCGACCACGTTGACCAGCTTGTCCAGTTGCTTGATGATCTGGTCCAGCGGCGCCGACTCCAGGTCGACGACCACGGTGATGCGACTCATGTGCTCGTCATCGGTGGGCGCCACGGCCAACGACTCGATGTTGAAGGCCCGCCGGGCGAACAGGGAGGCCACCCGGGCCAGCACGCCGGACTTGTTCTCCACCGTGACCACGAGGGTGTGGTAGCGGTGCTCCGGTGCATGCACGTTCATCGGGGCTGGCCCTCCTGGAAGCCGGGCACCAGCAGTTCGGAGTTCGTGGCGCCCGACGGGACCATCGGGAAGACCTTCTCGGACGCCGCCACCCGGAAGTCCACGACCACCGGACGGTCGTCGACCTCGTTGGCCTTGGCGATGGCCACGTCCACCTCGTCGGGATCGTCCACCCGGATCCCCACGCAGCCCATCGACTCGGCCCACATCTTGAAGTCCGGGACGTCGGGCGACAGGAAGACCTCGGAGTACCGCTCGTCGTAGAACATCTCCTGCCACTGGCGGACCATGCCGAGGTACGAGTTGTTGAGCAGCGCCACCTTGATCGGGATGTTCTCCACGGTGGCCGTGACCAGCTCCTGGGCCGTCATCTGGAAGCAGCCGTCGCCGTCGATGGCCCACACCTCGCGGTCGGGGAAGGCCACCTTGGCGCCGATGGCCGCCGGGATGGAGAAGCCCATGGTCCCCAGGCCACCGGAATTGATCCACGTGTAGGGGTGGTCGAACGTCCAGTACTGGCTGGCCCACATCTGGTGCTGGCCCACGCCGGAGGTCACGATGGTGTCGTCCGGGGTTGCGTCCCGCAGCCGTTCGATGACGTACTGGGGCTTGAGGGCCTCACCGGGCACCCACGGCTCGTAGGCCAGCGGATAGCGCTCCTGCCAGCCGCTGATGCGCGACCGCCAGGCCGACCGGTCGGTGTCACCGGTGCCGTTGCCCGACAGCTCGGCGACCAGCGCCTCGATGGCCACCCGGACGTCGCCCCGGATGGCCACGTCGGGTTGGCGGACCTTGCCCAGTTCGGCCGGGTCGATGTCCACGTGGATGACCTTGGCCTCGGGCGCGAAGCCGTCCAGCCGCCCGGTGACCCGGTCGTCGAACCGGGCCCCCAGGGTGATCAGGAGGTCGGACTCCTGCATGGCGGTGACCGCCGTGTAGTTGCCGTGCATCCCGGGCATCCCGAGGCACAGCTCGTGGCTGTCCGGGAAGGCCCCGCGGGCCATCAGGGTGGTCACCACCCCGATGCCGGTGAGCTCGGCCAGGGCACGCAGGGCCTCGGCGGCCCGGGCCTTGAGGATGCCGCCGCCCACGTACAGCACCGGTCGCTCGGCGGCCCGGATCAGGTCGGCCGCCGCGGCGATGAGCCCCTCGTCGACCTCGGTCTGCGGGTGGTAGCCCGGCAGGTCCATCTCGACGTCGTCGGTCCACGTCATGGCCGACCGGGGGTTGACCGGATCCACGATGTCCTTGGGGATGTCCACCAGCACCGGGCCGGGGCGTCCCGTGGTGGCGATGTGGAACGCCTCCTTGATGGTCCTCGGGATGTCCTGGGCCTCGGTGA
>CAYWBE010000255.1:0-2536 GCA_964456295.1 uncultured Candidatus Nemicrothrix sp. | reverse complement strand
CCCGACGCATGGTGCTGGTGGCGATGGCGTCGATGCCCTCTCCGGCCAGGAAGTCGGCGGTCGCCTCGGCCTGCCGTAGCCCCAGTGGGGACAGCGGGGGATCGGCCGGACCGTCGGAACGGACCTCGGCCTCGGGGAGGGCGTGTCGGATGACGAGAAGCTCCACGGGCCGGAACCTACGGTTCCCGTCGGCCTCGGCTACCAGCGGGTCGACCCCGGTCTGGTCAGTCCCGGTCGAAGAGGTCGCCCATCTTCTCCAGTTGGTCGGCCATGCGTTCGAGTTGGCCCTCCAGCCGACGGTTGATCCGCAGGGCGACGGACGCCAGGACCACCACCAGCACGGTCACCGCACTGGCCGTGATGAACAGGCTGAGGAGGGAGTCACCGTCACCATTCGGAATGATGCGGGCCACCAGGGCGTTGATGGCGTCCTTCCACGACAGGGCCACCACCAGGCCGAAGGCCGTCATGATCGAGGCCATCACGATGCCCCGGATGTTGAGCTTCTCGACGTTCTCGCGGAAGTCGTTCACGGTTGTTGATGCCCTCCTTGGGATGGCGTCCGGGGCCAGAACCGGCTGGTGCGGTCCACGTAGGCCGCATACTCGGGCTTCTCCCGCCCCAGCTTCTTCTCCAGGGTCGGCGTGCCGGTCACCCGGAGGACGATGCGGGTGTAGAAGATCGGGCCGACGATCCCAAGGGCGGCCCACGGGGTCTGGAGGCAGATGCCGAAGATCCCCCATGCCATCACGACCTCGCCGAAGTAGTTGGGGTGGCGCGTGTACCGCCAGAGGCCGTGGTCGAGGACCCGGCCCGCATTGGCCGGGTCGGACTTGAACCGGGTCAGTTGTCGATCCCCGGTCACCTCGAAGGTGAACCCCACGACCCAGACGACGAGTCCTGCGAGGGCCAAGGGTCCCAGGCCGTCGGGTTCCGGGGCGTGGAGGCTGATCACCGGGGCGATCGACAGGAGGAACAGCGTGGCGCCCTGCAGCGCGAACACCTTTCGGAGCACGAGGAGGTGGAACGGTCGACCGGGGGAGGCCCATGACCGGAGACGGGTGTAGCGCGGGTCCTCGCCCTCGCCCCACTTCCGATGGGCCAGGTACCCGGAGAGCCGGAGCGACCAGATGGCCAGCGGGGCCAGGATCGCCACGTCTCGGACCGCCGGAGCCGCTCCCATCGCTCCGCCCGCCACGGCCACCGCCGCCAGGACGATGAGGCTGAACACGGAATCGATCGTCGACACGTCCTGACGCCGGATGGAGACCAGCCACAGGGTCAGGACGGCGGCGGCGGTGACTCCGAAGGCGACCATCAGGGCCACCAGGAGGTTCGGCCAGTCCATCATCGGCCTCCCACGCTCGGGTCCATGGGGGCCGGCGTCGGGCCGGCGTCGAGCCCCAGGAGGTTCTCGAAGGCCTGGTGGGCGTTGTCGAATGCCTGCCACCCCTCGAGCGAGGCGAGGTCGTCGACGGCGTCGAGGAAGTCCCGGTCGTCGACCGGAGCATCGGACGGGAAGGCGATGCCCCGGGATTCCCCACCGACGTACCGCCTGAACCGGTTGCCCCCGGCGACCAGGACCTGGCCGTTGACGGTGGTTGCCTCGTCGAGGAGGTAGAGGGCGGCCGGAACCACCCATTCAGGACGAAGGGTCTGGGCGGTGGCCTCGTCGACCATGTCCTCGGTCATCTGGGTGGTGGCGAACGGTGCGAGGACGTTGACCTGCAGTCCCCGGCCGGCGTGCTCGATGGCCAGGGTCCGGGCGAAGGCCGTGAGTGCTCCCTTGGCTGCGGCGTACGACGAGATGCCGAACTCGCCGTAGAGGCCGGCCGACGATGAGGTGAAGAGCAGGCGTCCGGCGTCCGAGGCCTCCAGGTGGGGCAGCGCGGCACGGGCCAGGGCGACCTGGGCGAAGAAGTCGACTTCCATGACGTGGCGGAACCGGTCGGGGTCGGCGTTGGCGAACCGGGCACGATCGGCGATGGCCGCGTTGGCCACCACGATGTCGAGCCGTCCGAAGTGTTGGATGGCCGACGCCACGGTCGCCTCGGCCGCGCCGTCGGCCTCCACGGGATGCAGGTCGGCGACTGCCCACCCGCCGGCACCCCGGATCTCGGCCACCGTCTCGCTAGCAGGGTCGTGGCCGTCGCGGGCCCGGTTGTTGACCACCACGGCTGCGCCGCGTGCGGCCAGCGCCGTGGCGATGCACCGCCCGATCCCCTTGCCCGCGCCGGTGACGATGGCGACCCGGTCGGTGAAGTCCATCCTCGGAAACTAAGAGACCGACCCGTCCCGGGGCTAACCCCGGAGGGCGCGGCCGGGCGCAGGGGAGCTGGGCGGGTCGGACGCTGTTCTCAGATCAGGGTGAGCCCCCACCCCGAAGGGGGGCGCCCCTAGGTGCGAACCCTTAGGCGTAGATATGCGAAACGGTGCCCTGTTTCGGCGGTCTGGCTCGAATCTCACGCACTCCCCGGGATAATCCCCCAGCGAATCCGCGCCCAGTAGCGCTCGTGGAAGAAATAGAGCACCAACT
>CAYWBE010000254.1:0-2559 GCA_964456295.1 uncultured Candidatus Nemicrothrix sp. | reverse complement strand
GGCCGATGTGGAGGCTGTCGGCGGTCGGGTCGAAGCCGCAGTAGACGCCGATCGGGCCCTCGTCCAGTCGCTGACGGAGGACGGCCAGGTCGGTGCTGTCCTGGATCAGCCCACGGGCTGCCAGGTCCTCGAGGATCGCCGCGCTCATGACCTCCAGTATGGAGCCTCGGACCCACCGGCTGACGCCCAATGGACGACCGGTCGGGCCAGACTGGACCGATGCCCACGCCGACCGGACTCCGCCTGCTGTGCGTCGTCCTGTCCCTGGCCGTCACCGCCACCTCGTGCTACCGCTACGAGACCCGCGAGTTCGAGATCACCATCCCCGAACAGGCCGAATCGTCGGTGGTGGTGGCCCGTGACGGCCGACCCATCACCACCCTGGTGGCGCCCGAGAACCGCACCAGCGCCCGCACGCTGTTCGAGATCCCGCGGATGGTGCGCGAGGCGGTCATCGCCATCGAGGACGAGCGGTTCTACGTGCACGACGGCATGGACCTCAAGGCCATCATCCGTGCGGCCCGGACCAACCTCGAGGCGGGTGGCATCAGCCAGGGCGGCTCGACCATCACCCAGCAGTACGTGAAGCTGGCCATCATCCGGAACTCCGAGCAGACGGCCAGCCGCAAGCTCGAGGAGATCTGGTACGCCACCCGCCTGGAGGACGAGTACAGCAAGAACTTCATCCTCCTGCAGTACCTCAACACCGTCTACTTCGGCCACGGCGCCTACGGGGTGAAGGCCGCCGCGCAGACGTACTTCAACAAGGACATCCTGCAGGTCAACCTCGCCGAGGCAGCCATGATCGCCGGGATCATCCAGCTCCCCGGCCGCTACAACCCGTACCTGAACTACTCCAAGAGCCTGCGCCGCAGCCACGTGGTGCTGGACCGGATGCTGGCCAACGAGTTCATCACCGAGGAGGCACACGCCGCCGCGGTGGCCAACCCGCCCCGGCTGGAGGAGTACACCGCCCGCCTGGAGACCCGCTACCCGGCGGGCCACTTCGTCGAGGAGGTCCGTCGGTGGTTCCTGGACAACCCGGCCTTCGGAGCCAGCCGGGGCATCCGGGAACGGCTGCTGTTCGAGGGTGGCCTCCGCATCGAGACCACCGTCGACCTCGACCTGCAACGGGCTGCCGAAGCCGCCGTGGAGACCCACATCCCCGCCAACCAGGGCCACCCCGACGCGGCCATCGTCGTGCTCGAGACCGGCACCGGCCAGGTGCTGGCCATGGTCGGCGGCCGCGACTTCTTCGACTCGGACTCCGACGCCAAGGTGAACCTCGCCGTCGGATCAGGCCGCCAGGTCGGTTCGTCCATGAAGCCCGTGGCCCTGGCCGCCGCGCTGGAGGCCGGCTGGCAGATGACGACCGCCTACCCGGCGCCCAACGTGATCGAGTTCGAGATCGCCGGAGCCGACGAGGACAACAAGGTGTGGCGGGTCACCGGCGGGGTGGGTGGACACGACGCCACCGAGGCCCGCTTCGAACACGGCCTCCAGGCCCTCCTCCAGTTCTGGATGCGCGAGGACCACACCGACGTACCGGTCGACCACGTCGAGACCATCCGCATCGAGAAGGAGCGCGACGGGGAGACCGAGGTGACCTACCAGCCCGTCGACCTCACCCAGTGGGTGGCCAACCGCCGCTGGGACCACGACCGGGAACGCCTCTTCGCCGATCGGATCAACCTGCTGGAGGCCATCCCCACCTGGTCGTGGGACCCACCCGACGGCCAGGCCCTGGTGCCACCGCCCGGCGCCGACGAGGTCACCCTCATCCGGGCCACCCGGAGCTCGTTGAACACCGTGTTCGCCCAGCTCAGCATGGAGATGGGCTCCCAGCGGACCGTCAACATGGCCCGCAGGCTCGGTATCCGGTCCCCCATCCAGAACGTGAACTCCAACGTCCTGGGCACCTCCAACGCCACCATGCTGGACATGGCCACCGCCTACAACACGTTCGCCAACCGCGGCGTCTCCATCGCCCCCAGCTACGTGACCCGGGTGGCCCGGGCCGACGGCACCACCCTCTGGTCGTGGACCCGAACCCAGGCCCGGGTGCTGGACGCCCGGTTGGCCGACCAGCTGACCTGGATCCTCGAGGGGACCATCGAACAGGGCACCGGCTGGCGGGCCCAGATGGAGGGACGCCCGGCAGCCGGCAAGACCGGGACCACCCAGAACTACGCCGATGCCGTGTTCGCCGGCTACACGCCGCAGCGCACCGCCGCCGTCTGGGTCGGCTTCCCGGAGGCCCAGATCCCCATGATCCCGCCGACGACCGAGCGGAAGGTCTACGGGGGCACCTATCCGGCCCTGATCTGGAAGGACATCATGGAGGTCGCCCACTTCGGCCTTCCGGCCGAGGAGTTCCCCGGACTCCCGCCGGCCCACACGGTGTTCGTCGCCCCGACACCCCTGACACCCCTGGCGCCCCCGGCACCCGAGGAGCCAACGGTCGACGCCGAGGCCGACACCGACGCCGACACCGACGCCGACACCGACACCGACGCCGACACCGGCGCCACCACCACGACCGCCCCGTCCGGGCACGTG
>CAYWBE010000253.1:0-2564 GCA_964456295.1 uncultured Candidatus Nemicrothrix sp. | reverse complement strand
TGGGCGATGCCGGCCGTCGGCTCGTCCAGGCAGAGGATGCGGGCGTCGAGGGCCAGCAGGCCGGCCAACTCCACGATTCGTCGGGTACCGGTGGACAGGTCGGCCACGAACGCGTCCGCGTAGCGGCCGAGGCCCAGGAAGCCGATCAGGTCGTCGGCGTCGGAGTGCTTCGAGCGTTCGGCGCGGGTGGCCGAGGGCAGGGAGAAGGCGGTCGACAGGAGGCCGGTACGGCCCCGGGCCTCGAGGGCCACCTGCACGGTCTCGCGTACGGTCAGGTCGGGGAACAGCCGTGCCGCCTGGAACGTCCGACCGAGGCCCAGGCGTGCCCGGTTGGCCGGGGTCATGTTCGACGCGTCCTCACCCAGGATCCGGACGGTGCCGTCGGCCGGAGCGAACCCGCTGATGGCGTTCATCAGGGTGGACTTGCCGGCGCCGTTGGTGCCGATGAGGCCCACCACCTCGCCGGACTGCGCGGTGATGGACGCCCCGTCCACGGCCCGTAGGCCACCGAAGGTCACCGAGACGTCGGCCACCTCGAGGGCTGGTCCGGTCAGGGCGGGGCGTTCGGTCCGGTCAAGGAGTACCACCGGCGGTGTGGCCACCCGCTCCGTGGAGGCCTCGCCGAGCCGGGCCTCGGCCTTGCGCAGCACGGCGTCCCGCACTCCGTAGGCGATCTGGATCAGGCCACCGGGGAAGTAGAGCAGCAGGATGAGCAGGCCGATGCTGGACGTGAACAGCGGAACCAACTCGTTGTCGGGCCAGAAGGCGGGGAGGCCGACCACCCACAGGGCGCCGATGACCGGCCCCATCAGGGTGCCCAGCCCGCCGATGACCACCATGGACACGAGGCGAAGTGAGTCGCCGATCTGGAACAGGCGTTCCTGGTAGGCGATGTTCTGCACCAGTCCGCCGAGCAGGGCGCCACCAAGTCCGGCGATGCCGCCAGCCAGCGCGAAGGCCATGAGCTTCGTGCGCGACGGGCCGACCGTGTAGGCCGCCGCGGTGAACTCGTTCTCCCGCACCCCGATGATCGAACGACCGATGCCGCTGGCCCGCAGGCTCCGCACGATGACCAGGACGATGACCAGCACGACGAGGCACAGGTAGTAGTAGGACCGCTGGCTGTCCAGGTCCAGGGGGCCGACGCTGCCCCGACGGAACGGGATGCTCTGGCTGAAGCCGCCGTTGAAGGCCGGTCGACGGAACACGTACTGCTGTGCGGCCAGTGCGAAGGCGAAGGTGGTGACGGCCAGTAGCAGGCCCTTGACCCGGAGCGCGCCGAGGCCGATGACGGCGGCCACCGCGGCGGCCACCAGGGAGGCCAGCAGCATCGAGACCAGGTAGGGGACCCGCGGGACGCCGATCGAGAAGAAGTGCCAGTCCCCGATCCCGATGCCCACCTCCAGTCCGCGGTTGAACCCGGCGGCGATCAGCGCGCCCACTCCGGCGAACGTCATCTGGCCGAGGGAGAGCTGTCCGGCCCAGCCGGTCACGATGGTCATCGAGACCGCGCAGATGGCGAAGGCCAGGATGCTGGCGTACAGGAGGTGACGCGACGGCCGGCTGACAAGGAGCGGCATGACCACGGCGACGGCCAGTAGCAGGCCCAGGGCGATGGTCGACATCCGCCGGACCCACCAGACCTGGCGGAGCCGCTCCGGGATGGGGCGCCGACGGGCCGAGAAGGAGAACGAACCTTCGTTCTCGGACGTCCCCCGGCTCTGGAAGGCCACGGCCACGGCCACCACGATGAACAGGATGAAGTCGATCAGGCCGCCCTGTTCGAGGAACAGGAACTGCACGTGGGCCTGGACGACGCCGATGAGCACACCGGCCATGAGGGCCCGTGGGAACGAGGTCATGCCGGCGATCACCGCGGCAACCAGGGCCCGGGCCATGGTGTTCGGGCCGAGGTTGGCCATGCCGGTGATGGAGCCGCGGTTGCCCGACAGCAGCAGCAGGGAGACGCTGGACAGCAGGCCGGCCACCGTCCACACGAAGAGCTGGACGGTCTTGGGGTCGATGCCCGACATGCGGGCCAGGTCGGCGTTGGATGCCGAGGCCTGCACCGTCTGGCCGAACACCGTGCGGTTCAGGAACCAAGACAGGGCGAGGGCCAGCACCGGGACGAGGACGAGGATCGTGACCTTCGGTCCGGTGATCCGCAGGCCGAACACGTCGTTCCACTGGAATCCGAGGGGCACCGGGTAGCGCTGTCCCCGTACCCGCTCCACCTCGGGGAACGAGGCCAGGACGGCCTGCATCAGCTGGGCCACGCCGATGGTGGCCACCAGGATGATGACCCGTGGAGCGTCGAACAGCCGACGGATGATGGCCCGCTCAACGATGGCCCCCACGGCGATGCCGACCAGCAGGGCCAGGGCCAGGGCCGCCCAGTACGGGAAGCCGTAGTTGATGACCATCACGCCCATGAGGCCCGAAGCGGGAAGCCCCATGTTCCCGACGGCCAGGTTGATGACCCGGGTGGAGCGGTAGACGAGCACCACGCCGAGGGCCAGCAGCCCGAACACCATGCCGTTGACGATGCCGTCGAACCAGAGTTG
>CAYWBE010000252.1:0-2572 GCA_964456295.1 uncultured Candidatus Nemicrothrix sp. | reverse complement strand
TCACCTACTTCGCCATCGACATGGACCAGCCGGGCATCGAGGTCCGGCCGCTCCGGGAGATGACCGGCCAGGCGCTCTTCAACGAGGTGTTCCTGGACGAGGCCCGGGTCTCCAACGACGCGGTGATCGGTGGCCTGGGTGCCGGATGGGCGGTGGCCAACACCACCCTGGCCTTCGAGCGGGCCAGCCTCGGTGGAGGCGGGAAGCACCCGGTGTCGGTGGCCCCCGGCCCGACGGCCGGTCGTCTCCAGAACCGGGTGGGGAACTACACCGAACGGGTGAACCGCGGACCGGACGGCGAGGGCGGCCGCGGCATGGGCACGTCGGCCATGATCGGCCTGGCCCGGGCGGCCGGCAACGCAGACGACCCGATCGTCCGGCAGGAGATCGTGCAACTGCACATCCTCGGCGAGGTGAACCGGCTGAACATGCTGCGGGCCAAGGCCGGAGGGAGCCGGACGGGCGCCGAGGGCAACATGGCCAAGCTGGCCATGAGCGAGCTGGTCCGGCGCAGCCGGGAGGTCGGCAACCTGATCATCGGTGCCGACGGGATGCTGGCCCCGGCCAGTTGCGCGACCGGCGGGGTGGTCCAGGAGGTCACGGTGTTCAGCCCGGCCCCGGCCATCTACGGCGGCACCGACCAGGTGCAGCGCAACATCATCGGCGAGCGGGTGCTGGGCCTACCCAAGGAGCCGGGCCCCGACAAGGGCACCCCGTTCCGGGAACTCCTCCAGAACTAGCCCGGAAACAGGTGCGCCAGGAGGGCTGACCGGACGGCGTCCGGGTCCTCCATCATCGGGGCGTGGCCCGACGAGGCCAGTTCGACGACCGTGGTCCGACCGCTTCCCGCCTCGAGGGCGTCGACCAGTGGTTGGGCGCCCCGCCGGGGCGTCATGCGGTCGAGTCGACCCAGGATCACCGTGGTCGGGCAGGTGGAGGCCGACGCGGCGGCCACTGCCCCGTCGTAGGCGGCGCACAGGGCCAGGTCGATGGCCAGCACCCCGTCCGGCGAGGTCTCGATGACGGCCCGGCTGGTACCGGTCATCGACATGCCGGGGGTGGGGTTGGTGCCGAACTTCTGGTCGGTGCCGTGCATCCACCCGGCCATCAGGTCAGCGGCGAGGGGATCGTCGGCATCGGCGGCGGCCTGCAGGTCGGGGTGGACGGGCATGGCGGCCCCCAGGCCCATGAGGACCAGCGAGGCGACCCGGTCGCCGAGGGTGGCCGCGGCCTCCAGGCCGATGAACGACCCCATGGAGTGGCCGACCACGTGCAGCGGTCCGCCCAGAGCGGTCGAAACGTCGCCCAGCCAGGCCGCCAGGTCGCCGATCGATCCCAGCACCGGACCCTCGGAGTGGCCATGCCCCGGCAGGTCCACGGCCACCGCCCGGGCTCCGTGGTGGGCCAGCCACCGGGTCTGGTGCGACCACACCGTGCGGTCCATGCCCGCCCCGTGGACCAGCACGACCAGCGGGGCGTCGGTTACCTCGGGTCGGTGGATGTCCACTGCCCCGGTCGCCGCGTGCACCGAACGGCCGGCCACCTCGAATCGCACGGGTCGCCTAGCCCTTCTGGGAGGCCCGCAGGGCCCGGGACAGGTCGGCGCAGATGTCGTCCGGGTCCTCGAGGCCGACCGACAGGCGGACGAGCTCCTCGCCGATGCCGGCGGCCGCCAGGTCCTCGGCGCTCATCTGCTGGTGGGTGGTCGATCCGGGGTGGATGACCAGCGTCTTGGCGTCGCCCACGTTGGCCAGGTGCGATGCCAGTTCGACGGCCTCGATGAACCGACGGCCGGCGTCGCGGCCCCCGTGCACGCCGAAGCTGAGGATGGCTCCCGCCCCCTTCGGGTAGAGCCGGGTGGCCAGCTCGTGGTCCGGGTGGCTGGGATGGGACGGATGGCTGATCCACGACACGGCGTCGTGACCGTCCAGCATCTCGATCACCCGGTGGGTGTTGTCGACGTGGCGGGCCATGCGGACCGGGAGGGTCTCCACGCCCTGGAGCAGGTGGAAGGCGTTGGTGGGGCTCATGCAGGCCCCGAAGTCGCGGAGCCCTTCGGCCCGGGCCCGCATGGACAGCGCCGCGGTGCCGAACTCCTCGGTGAAGGTGATGCCGTGGTAGCCGTCGTAGGGCTCCGACAGGGTGGGGAACCGGCCGCTGGCCGCCCAGTCGAACCGGCCGCCGTCGACCACCACGCCGCCGATGGCCACCCCGTGCCCACCCAGGAACTTGGTGACCGAGTGGATCACGATGTCGGCACCGTGGTCGATGGGGCGCATCAGGTACGGGGTGGCGAACGTCGAGTCGACGGCCAGTGGCAGACCGGCGGCGTGGGCCACCTCGGCCACCGCGGCGACGTCCAGCACCTCGATGCCCGGGTTGCCGAGCGTCTCGGCGAACACCAGGCGGGTCTCGGGTCGGATCGCCTCGGCGAAGGCCTGCGGGTCCCGCGGGTCGACGAACGTCGTGGTGATGCCGAACCGGGGCATGGTCAGGTTCAGCATGTTGTGGGTGCCGCCGTAGATGTTGCGGCTGGCCACCACGTGGTCGCCGGCGTTGAGGATGGTGGCCA
>CAYWBE010000251.1:0-2576 GCA_964456295.1 uncultured Candidatus Nemicrothrix sp. | reverse complement strand
GGGAGCACTTCGAGATGCGCATCCACAAGCGCCTCCTCGACATCATGGATCCCTCACCCAAGACGGTGGATTCGCTGCAGCGCCTGGACCTTCCGGCCGGCGTCGACATCGAGATCAAGATCCAGCAGGCGTAGTTCCTGCCGGGCCGTCGGCCCGGAAAGCGGTTTCCGCCGGGCTCCGGTCCGACGGGTCATCCAGAACGAGTGCAGGGGCGCCCCTCCGGGGGCGCCTCGGCCGTTTTCGACCTGCCGGAGCCCCGGTCCTATCCGTCGTCGCCCGTCGGGTCGGGTCGTTCGCCGTGTCCCCGGCGCTGGCTGCTGGCCTCCTGGAGGTGTTCGGCAACCTCGTGGCGTTCGGCCTCGGCGGCGATGACGGCCTGGATGGTGGCCGCTGCGGGGAGGGCCAGCAGGGCGCCCACCACCCCGAGGATGGCCGAACCGGCGATCACCGCTCCGAAGGCCACCGCCACGTGCAGCTGCATGGTGTGCGAGGTGATCCGGGGGCCGAGGACGTAGTTCTCGATCTGCTGGTAGACGGCGATCACCACCACCACCCAGAGGCCGTCCACCGGTTCGCCCAGCAGGGCGATGACCAGGGGAAGGGCACCGGCGATGAACGTCCCGACCACCGGGATGAACTGGGACATGATCCCCACCCACAGGGCCAGGGCGAGTCCCGACGGCAGGCCGATGATCTCGAAGGCCGCCCAGTGGACGAGCGACGATCCCAGCGCCAGCACGCTCCGGGAAAGGATGTAGCCACCGGTCTTCTCGATGGCCAGGTCCCAGACCTCCAGCACGTGGCGTTGGTGCCGTTCGGCGATGAACGAGCAGACCAGCCGGCGCAGCTTGGGTCCCTCGGCCACCAGGTAGAAGGTGAACAGGCCGACGGTGAACAGTTGGAACAGGACGTTCACCACGGTGGTCCCGAAGCGGGCCAGGTCGTCGGCCACGTTGCCCAGCCAGCCGGCCAGCGCACCGGTGTCGTAGTCGGCCCGGAGGTCGGCTGTCGCGTTCTCGATGCCGAACGAGTCCTCCAGCCACTCGTCCACGTCGACCAGGTAGGCGGGGACGTTCTCACTGAACTCGGTGACCTGTTCGGCCAGCAGGCTGCCCACCTGGACGCCGAAGCCGCCGAGGGCGGCTACCAGGACCACCATGACCAGTGCCGTGCCCAGCCCCCGCCGCAGCCCGATCCGCTCCAGGCGGTTCACCGCGGGCTCCAGGGCGAACGACAGGAAGAACGCGACCAGGAGCACGAGGATGAGGGGGCGGAGCGCCTCGAGGAGGCCACGCAGGTAGTAGAGGGCGGCCAGGCCACCCAGGAGGCCGAGGATGGCTCGTCGGACCCACGGTGGGAGGGTGCGCCCGTCGGACCCGGAGACCGGGGCGGTTGTCTCCCTGCTCACGGTCCGAACCCGGCACGTGGCCCGCGATCGTTGGAATCAAGCCGATCTCTCACCGTCGGCGACGCTATCGGGCGGCCCGGAGGTGGCCGTGGATGCCCTTGTGGTTCCCGGGCGGGGCCGACCGGGAGCACCCGGGTGGCGCGCGGCACACGGGGCCGGTCGGGCGCCGGTTGTGGGCCGCCCCGTACCGCCGTATCGTTGTCCCCTGCACTTCAGGCAGACCGTCCGTGGTCGGCCCACCGTGTGAATCGACGTCCGGGTAGGCGGTGGTTCCGGGAGACCGGATCCGACGAACCGCTCGGCACAACCGAACCGCCGCTCCGCCGGGCTCGTGCCCGTGCGGAGCGTTCGCGTGAGCGGCCCCCCGGGGCCACCGCTGCCGGCAGATCACCGGTACCAGTCGCAGGAGCCATCATGGCCAACAAGGCAATCGTCGGCGAGAAGGTCGGCATGACGCAGGTGTGGGACGAGGACAACCGTGTCCTTCCCGTCACCGTGCTTCGTGTCCGCCCGAACCGCGTCGTCCAGGTCAAGACCACGGAGCGTGACGGATACTCCGCCCTGCAGGTCACCGTCGGCCATCGTGACGCCGAGAAGCTCACCCGCCCGGAGGCCGGCCACTTCGCGGCAGTCGACGTCGAGGCGGGGGAGCGCCTGGTGGAGCTCCGTCTCGATGACGTGGACGGCTACGAGGTCGGCCAGGAGATCACCGTCGAGTCGCTCGCCGACCAGGGGCACGTGGACGTGACCTCGGTCAGCAAGGGCAAGGGCTTCGCCGGCGCCATGAAGCGGCACGGCTTCGCCGGTCAGCGGGCCTCCCACGGTGCCCACAAGGTGCACCGCAAGCCCGGTGCCGTCGGCCAGTGCGCCACCCCGTCCCGGGTCTTCCGGGGCAAGAAGATGCCGGGCCGCATGGGAAACCAGAAGACGACCACCTTGAACCTCCAGGTCGTCCAGGCCGATGCCGAGCGCGAGCTGCTGCTGGTCCGTGGCTCGGTGCCCGGCCCCCGTGGCGCCACCGTCCTCATCCGTGACGCAGTGAAGGGAGGCCGGTGATGGCGAAGGTCGACGTCCGTAGCCAGACCGGCGACGCGGCAGGCTCCGTCGAACTCGACGACGCCACGTTCGGCATCGAGCCGAACGTCGCCGTGATGCACCAGGTCGTGAC
>CAYWBE010000250.1:0-2610 GCA_964456295.1 uncultured Candidatus Nemicrothrix sp. | reverse complement strand
GCCGGTCGACGGGTGGGTGACGTCGACCAGGAAGGTGGCGTTGGACGTCCACGGCATGCGGCCCAGGACCTCCAGTTCACCGTCGGTGAGCACCTCGGTGGCCAGTGGGTCGGGCACCGGGCCCCGGCGGCGGAAGGGGTCGGGAGCGGTGGTCGGAGACTCAGATGGCACGGGGGTCAGTTGACACAGGGGCACCAGCCGCCGGACGAGGGTTCCAGCGGGGCACCGCACCAGTCGCACGGTGGACGACCGGCGGCTACCAGCCGGCGGGCCTGGCCGATGAAGCAGGCGATCATCTCGCGGCGCATCGGGAACCGGGCCTGGGCGGGCGGTTCGTCCTCGTCGCGCAGCAGTTCCTCGGCGATCAGCACGAGGCGGTCGGTGGACTGCTGGTAGGTGATGCCGAGGCTGCCCACCACCCAGTCGGCCTCGCCGGGCTCGTCGAAGCGGACGTTGGCGTCGATCACCTCGAGGGCCCCCTCGTCGATCGGGGGGAGGTCCTCCATGAGGCCGTCCAGGAATTCGGCCAGGCCGGCCACCTGCTGCTTCTCGACCTTGAGCGATACCACCTGGCCGGCCCGTCGGGCCTGGAGGAAGAACACCCGACGGCCCTGGGGGCCGACGGCGCCCGCGGTGAAGCCGTCGGTGTCGTCCCAGTCGATCTCCGGTCGTGCCACGGTCCCGAGCCTAGGAACCGTCGTGGCGGGATGGGCCGGGCAGGTGGCGGGTGGCGTTCACGTGGACCACTGTCGGCCGTTGGGCGTCGTGGAGCACGGCACTCGTGGAGCATGGGCTGACGACGATCCGCTGGAACAGGTCCAGTGGGGTTCCGAGGCTCTGGGCGAGGGCCGCCTTGATGGGATCGGCGTGGGAGACGCAGACGATGGTCTCGCCGGGGTGGCGGGCCACCAGGTCGGCCACCTGGCCGGTGATGCGGGCCTGCATCTCGGCGAACGACTCGCCGCCCGGGAAGCGGAAGGCCGATGGTTGTCGTTGGACGGTGGCCCATGCCTTGAGCTTCATGAGGTCCCTGAGGCGTCGACCGGTCCACCTCCCGAAGTCGCACTCGTTGAGGCCCCGGGCGGTCCGGACCCGTAGGCCGAGGGCCCGGGCGATGGGTGCGGCGGTCTCCCGGGTGCGTTCCATGGGCGACGCGTAGACGGCGGCCACCGGCCGGTCGGTTCCCGCCATGGCGGCGATGGCGGCGGCCGTGGCCTCGGCCTGGGCGCGCCCCTCGTCGGACAGGTGCAGTCCGGGGGCCCGACCGGGGAGGCGGGCGCCCGTGGTGGGGGTGCGTCCGTGTCGTACGTACAGCACGAGGGTGGGGGGCATCGGGCGTCGAACCTACTCTGGTCCGATGGGTAGACCCGTCCCCGATGGTGGCGCCGCTGTGACGCTTCGGGCCGTCCACGACGAGGTGGTGGCCTGTCGGGCGTGCCCCCGTCTGGTGGCGTGGCGCGAGCAGGTGGCCGTCGAGAAGCGGGCCGCCTACCGCGATGAGGAGTACTGGGGGCGTGGCGTGCCCGGGTTCGGGGATCCGACGGCCCGGATCCTGATCGTCGGGCTGGCCCCGGCGGCCCACGGCGCCAACCGCACCGGGCGGGTGTTCACCGGTGACCGGTCGGGGGACTTCCTGTTCGCCG
The DNA here is from genome assembly GCA_964456295.1 of uncultured Candidatus Nemicrothrix sp. Lineage (GTDB taxonomy): Bacteria > Actinomycetota > Acidimicrobiia > Acidimicrobiales > MedAcidi-G1 > UBA9410. The sequence continues at coordinate 967 of CAYWBE010000250.1, read as the reverse complement.
CCCTCCACCGGGTGGGCCTGGCCAACCAGCCTGAGGCCGTGGGTCGTCACGACGGCCTGGCGTTGACCGACGTGTTCGTCACGGCACCGGTCAAGTGTGCGCCACCGGCCAACAAGCCGACGACCGACGAGAAGGCGACCTGTCGGCCGTACTTCGAGCGCGAGGTGGCTGCCCTGTCGGGCGTGCGGGTCGTGGTGGTGCTCGGGCAGATCGGCTACGTGGCGGCAGCCGCCGAGTTCGGCCTCCGGCCCCGCCCGCCCTTCGGGCACGGGGTCGAGGCCCCGTTGGGGGACGGCCGCACGATCCTGTGCTCGTACCACGTGAGCCAGCAGAACACCTTCACCGGTCGGCTCACCGAGCCGATGTTCGACGCCGTACTCCTCCGGGCCGTTGAGCTGGCCGACCGGTAGCCTCCCGGTCGTGAAGCGCATCCTCCGATCCCGCCCGCGGTCCGTCCGACGACCGCTCCTGCCTGTCGCCCTGTTGGTCCTGGTGGCCGCGGCGTGCGTCCCCTCCGGTGAACCGGTGTCCTGGGAGGATCAGGCCGACGTGACCGGCGAGGGCCTGGTGGAGCGTGAGTTCGTCGCTGCCTGTCTGGAGGCCAACGAGGACATGGGGTCGGTCAAGGCCAAGGTTTTCTGTGGCTGCGTGCTGGACGGCATCCAGGCCGAGGTGACCTTTGAGAAGTTCCGTGAGTTGGACGCCTTCATCGACGACCAGCGGGACACCGTCACCCGGGCCATGCTCGTCGAGCACTACGGCTGGTTCGTCGAGATCTCCGACGACTGCGCCGGCTGACCTGCCGGCTCCCGGTCGTGGGTGTCCGGCGTCGTGGGCTCCGGTCCCTGACCGGGGTACCCCACCGAAGCGGTGTTCAGCCGGCTCTGACCGGTAGGCCGACCCGGGCCGTGGGGTTGGCCCACTCCGGCCACCGGTCCCGGCTCTTGGCGGCCAGCTTGTGCATGAG
>CAYWBE010000249.1:0-2612 GCA_964456295.1 uncultured Candidatus Nemicrothrix sp. | reverse complement strand
GTCGGGTAGCCCTCCGATGCACAGACCACGGTGACCGCCGCACCGTCGTCGAACGTCGGGGCGGTCCCGGCCAGGTCCCCGGCGGCCGCCGCGGCCAGCAGCCCACCCAGGTCACTGGTCATCCGTGGCAGCACCACCTGGGTCTCCGGGTCGCCGAACCGCACGTTGTACTCCAGCACCTTCGGACCCGTCGGGGTGAACATGAGCCCGCAGTACAGGACGCCCCGGTAGTCGATGCCCCGATCCCGGAGGGCGACCAGCGTGGGTCGCACGGCACCGTCCATGAGGTCAGACACCGCCTGGTCGGTGGCTACCGGGACCGGCGAGTAGGCACCCATCCCCCCGGTGTTGGGGCCGGCGTCGCCGTCGCCGATGCGCTTGAAGTCCTGGGCCGGGGCGAGGGCCACGGCGTCGTTCCCGTCGCAGATGGCCAGCACCGACAACTCGGGGCCGGTCATGCCCTCCTCGATGACCAGGGTCCGCCCGGCGTCACCGAAGGCCTCGCCCGAGAGGTAGGAGCGAACGGCATCCACGGCCTCGGACCGGTCGGTGGTGACCACCACGCCCTTGCCGGCCGCCAGCCCGTCGGTCTTGACCACGAACAGGTCGCCCATGGTGTCCAGGAAGGCCAGGGCCGCGGCCTCGTCGGAGAACGTCCCGTGGGCAGCCGTCGGGACCCCCGCGTCGACCAGGACGTCCTTCATCCAGGCCTTGGACCCCTCGAGACGGGCACCGTCGGCCCCCGGTCCGAAGACCAACCGACCGGCGGCCCGCAGGCGGTCGGCCAGGCCGTCGACCAGCGGTGCCTCGGGGCCGATGACGAACAGGTCGGCCTCCACGTCCTCGGGCCTTGTGGACACCGACCCCGGGATGCCCGGATTGCCGGGGGTGACCACCACGTCGTGGTGACGACCCAGCACGTGGGCCAGGGCGTGCTCGCGTCCCCCGGAACCGACGACGCAGATCCGCATCCGGCCGTCCCGCTCTGCGCCCGGCCGGCTCAGGCCGCGAACCGTAGGACCTGGTGGCGACCCGGTCCGACGCCCACCATGTCGACCGGCACCCCGACCTGCTGTTCGATGAAGGAGAGGTAGTCCTCGGCCTCGCGGGGGAGCTGCGACCGCTCGGTGATCCCGGAGAGGTCGACCCCCCAGCCGGGGAGGTCCTCGTAGATCGGGGTGGCCCGGTGCAGCACCGACTGGTGGTACGGGAGCTGGTCGTGGCGCTCGCCGTCGGCCTCGTAGGCCACGCAGACCCGGATGGTCTCGAGCTGGTCGAGCACGTCGAGCTTGGTGATGGCCAATTCCGACAACGAGTTGACCCGGGCGGCGTAGCGGAGCATCACGGCGTCCAGCCAGCCCGGTCGGCGGCGCCGTCCGGTGTTGGTGCCGTACTCGTGGCCCACGTCCACGAAGTGGTCGCCGACCTCGTCGAACAGTTCGGTGGGGAACGGGCCGGCGCCCACCCGGGTGACGTAGGCCTTGGCGATTCCGATCACCCGGTCGATGTCACGAGGCCCGATCCCCGCACCGGTGCAGGCCCCACCGGCCACCGGGTTGGACGACGTCACGAAGGGGTAGGTGCCGTGGTCGACGTCCAGGAAGGTGGCCTGGGCCCCCTCCATGAGCACCCGCCCGCCACCATCCAGTTCGTCGTGGACGAGGCCCACGGCATCACAGATATGGGGGGCCAGGCGGGGAGCGCAGTGGTCCAGGTACTCGGTGGCCACCTCGTCGGCGTCGACGGGCAGGCGGTTGAAGACCCGGGTCAGCACCTTGTTGGTGTGCTCGAGGGCGGCCCGGAGCTTCTCCCGGAAGATCTTCTCGTCGAGCAGGTCCTGGACGCGGATCCCGACCCGCATGGACCGGTCGGCATAGGCCGGACCGATGCCCCGCTTGGTGGTACCCAACTTGTTCTTGCCCAGATGGCGCTCGTGGAGGGCGTCGAGTTCCTGGTGGTACGGCAGGATCAGGTGGGCGTTGCCGCTCAGCCGGAGGTTGGCCGTGGTCACACCACGGGACTCCAGCATGTCCATCTCGGCGATGAGGACCCGGGGGTCGACCACCACGCCGTTGCCGATGACCGGCGTGACATGTGGGTAGAGGACGCCACTGGGAACGAGTTGCAGGGCGAACGACTCACCGTCGACCACCAGGGTGTGCCCGGCGTTGTGGCCGCCCTGGTAGCGGACGACCATCGACATCTCGCCGGCGACGAGGTCGGTGAACTTGCCCTTGCCCTCGTCGCCCCACTGCGTCCCGACGACGACGGTCGCGGGCACGGCACCTCTCCTGGATCGGGTCCCTTACGGGCCGATCCTACCGCCCCGGCAACCCACCGATCCCGTCGTTTCGGTCACCGTCCGGCGGCTGATCCTGCGCGGTCACCGCGCAGGATCCACGCTTTCCCCACCCCCTGTGGACAACCCCCGATCCCCAGTGGAGACAAGGCCTCCGCTGTGGACCGGAACGCGTTCTCGCGGTCCGTCAGCGGGTCAGAACCGGGTGGTCGCCGGTTCGGGAACCAGTGGGAAACTGCAGGTCAGCGGGCCCGGCGGCCGCGGTAGATGGTGACGCTCTGGTTCACCGGCACGAGGTCCCGGCGGTACTGAC
>CAYWBE010000248.1:0-2669 GCA_964456295.1 uncultured Candidatus Nemicrothrix sp. | reverse complement strand
CGGCGATCTCGGCCACCGCGTCGTCCAGGGCCGGCAGGTCCCTCCGGGCCAGGACCCGCCACCCGTGGAGCAGCCCGCGGACGGTGGCCCGCCGGTTCCGGTCGCACCGGTCCGGCACGTGGGCAGGGGCCAGGCCCTCGGCACCCAGGAACGGAGCGTCGGCGTCAGCCGCCGTCATGCCGGGCGTGCGGACGGCCACCACCCGGGTGACGGACAGGTTCAGGTACGTGTAGCCCCCGAACACCCCCATGAAGACGTCGGCGTCCTCATCGCACTCGGCATCGGTGACCATGCCGGTGGAACGCAGGAAGTCCCTCGCCGGGTCACCGGCCAGCGCCCGGACCATGGCCGAGGTGAGCGGGAACACCGGCTGTGGGTAGACCTCGCCAGCGTTGCCGCGGGTGTAGACGGGGAATCGACGGCTGGGCGCCCCGTGGACGTACGGGCCCAGCCCCAGGTCCACCATCCCATCATCGGCGGGCACCACGCCGGTGGCCCGACCCGCCGGAGAAGGGCTCTCAGCCATCGAGGAAGCGGGCGTGGGCGTCCAGGGCGCGCAGGACCTCGTCCCGCCCCGCCGCAGGCACCCGCAGCACCGTCTCGGTCACCCCGAGCCCTGCGAAGTGGGCCAACTTCCCAGCCTCGGGCACCGACCCGATGGGGATGACCGAGAGGTCGGCCGGGTCGCGGCCCACCTCGTCGCAGGCCACCCGGAGGGCGTCCATGCCGGCCTGCAGGCCCGACCCCCCGATGGGCAGCCAGCCGTCGGCCCACGCCGCCACCTCGGCCAACGTCCGGGGACCTCCCCCACCTCCGACCAGTACCGGCGGCCCGGGGCGCTGCACGGGTACCGGCCAGGACCAGCACGGTTCGAAGTCGACGTACCGCCCGTGGAACTCGGCCTCGCCGTCGACCCACAGGGCCCGCATAGCGGCCACGTGCTCACGGACCCGGTCCCGGCGGGTGGCGAAGTCGACGCCGTGGTCGGCCATCTCCTCGCGGTTCCATCCGAAGCCCACGCCGCACACGGTGCGCCCAGCAGACAGCGCATCCACGCTGGCCACCGCCTTGGCCAGGTTGATGGGGTGGTGCTGGGCCGCCAGGGCCACCCCCGATCCCAGCCGGATCCGACCGGTCACCGCCGCCGCGGCGGCCAACGACACCCAGGGGTCCGGCGACCGGGCGTAGTCCTCGGCCAACTCGACCTCGCCGGTCGGAGGCGGGGTGATCCGGCTCGTCGGGATGTGGGTGTGCTCGGGTACCCACAGCGAGGAGAACCCCCGTTCCTCTACGGCGGTCGCCAACTCCACCACGCCGATCGACCGGTCGGTCAGGTGGATGGTGATGCCCAGGTCCATCCCGACCTCTTCGCAGTCCAGCCGGCTCAGGCCGTGAGCGGTGGTCCGTCGAAGCGGTCCACGGTGGTGAAGTCCTCCACCGGGCGCCTTGACAGCCTCGACAACCGGCGGACCGGCACCCCGAGGGGCAGCATGGCCGCCACGGCATGCGTGTCGGGAAGGCCGAGGAGGTCCCGAACCTCGTTCTCGGCGGGCACGACCGCCGTGGTGATTACGCCGGCCAGCCCCTCGGTCCGGGCGGCCAGCAGGATGTTCCAGACCAGCGGGTACACCGAGGCCCCGGTCACCAGGCCCACCCGATCCAGGTCCTTGTCCATGGAGGCCACCGTCGCCAGGTCCACGCTCACCACGAGGACCACCGGGACGTCGCCCAGCCGGTCGAACAGGCCGGTAGCCGTGTCCGTCGTGTCGTCCCCGGTCCGGGCCAGCACCGCATCGGCATAGACCGTGGATTCCACCACCGTGCTGAACGGGGTCTCCCCGGCTGCCCCCTGGGCTTCATACAGTCGCATGGTCGGACCGCAGAGCTCGCCGAGCCGCTGGCGCACCGCCCGGTCCCGCACCACCACCACGTGGGCCCCCTGCCGGTTGCCGCCCGAGGGTGCGAAGCGGGCGGAGTCCAGGATTCGATGGAGTTGGTCGTCGGTGACCGGATCGTCGGTGAAGTCCCGGCAGGAGAACGTGGTCCGCATTACCTCGAGGAGGGCGGTGTCGCTGGAAGCCATGATCCGAAACCTAGGCGGGCGGGCGCCGGCTATCCGATGCGGGAGACCGGGCCATCGTCAGCCCAGAAGCCATCCAGGGAGCGGTACGGGATGGTGATGGACACCGTGTGGCTGCCCTGCCCACCAATGCTGCCCGGAGCGAACGACAGGACCAGGCCCCCGTGGGTGAGGTTGAAGCGTTCGAAGTTGCCCGACTCGGGTGAGGCGCCGACGACCCGACGCTCGTCGGTCCACGGTTCGCGGGCCAGGCGACCGATGGCCTCGGCGGACAACGCGGCGACCCAGTCGGTCATCGGGTCGAAGAGCTCGGCCACGGTGATCGGCCGACCGGTCTCCAGGTCGAACGTCTCGGCCCGGACCTCCTCGTCGACGGCCGAGGCCCCCGGCATGAGGCGCCGGATCACGTCGCGGACGCTGAACAGGTCGTCGGTGGCCAGCAGGACCTCCGGCCGGTGCTGCAGCCATGCGCACCGGGTATGCGAGGCGTCCCGACAGGAGAAGCCGTGCCGCTCCACCTCGTCGGCCACGTCGGCCACGAACGAACCCACCGACGCCTGCACCAGGCCCCTGAGCCGCCCGTTCACCC
>CAYWBE010000247.1:0-2710 GCA_964456295.1 uncultured Candidatus Nemicrothrix sp. | reverse complement strand
TTCTGGACCTCGCCGAGGACACGCTCGAGTTCGGACCAGAGCGAACTCATGATCCACCAGCGTACCGATCAGGCACGCTCGCCCCGCCTCGGGGACTCGGACCGTCTGGCCAGGACCTCGTGGCGCCGCATGTGGACGCTCTGGACCAGGCCGAGGGCCAGGCAGGTGGCCAGCAGCGACGACCCTCCGTAGCTGACCAGCGGGAACGGGATGCCGGTGATGGGCATGATCCCGGTGGACATCCCCACGCTCTGGAAGACCTGGAAGGCCACCATCGAGAACACTCCGGCCGACAGGAGCATGCCGAACCGGTCGTCGGCCATCTGCCCGATTCGCCAGACCCGCAACAGCAGGAGTCCGACCAGTCCCAGCACGATCGCCCCGCCGAGGAATCCGGTCTCCTCGGCCACCACGGTGAAGATGAAGTCCGTCTGCTGCTCGGGTACCAGCGCCGAGTTGTTCTGGGTCCCCTGGAAGAGCCCCCGGCCGGTCAGGCCTCCGTTGCCGATGGCCACTTCGGCCTGCTCGAGGTTGTAGCTGGCCGCCGTGTCCGTCTCCTCGTCGACGAACACCAGGAGGCGCCGAACCTGGTAGTCCTCCAGGACTTCGGACTCCAGCACGGCAGCCAGGCCGCTGACCAGTAGGAGGCCCAGGATCAGGAGGTGGCGACCCTTCACCCCGGCCACGAAGACCATGCCGGCCACGATGGCCCCGTAGACCAGCACCGTCCCCAGGTCGGGTTGCAGCGCGATGAGGCCGACCGGTCCGGCGGCCAGGAGCATGGCCACCAGCACCCGGGCGCCCGATGGCGTCTCAGTCCGACCCAGCCAGGCGGCCAGGACCACGATGAGGGCCACCTTGCCCACCTCCGAGGGCTGGAACTGGCTGCCCGCCAACTGGAACCAGGCCCGGGAGCCCTTCACCTCCGTGCCGACCAGGAGCACGGCGACCAGTACGGCCAGCGTGCACCCGTGGACCAACCAGGCCATCCGCTGGAGGCGGCGGTGCCCGAACCAGGCCGCGACGAGCATGGCCCCGGCTCCGATGCCGACCATCCGGGCCTGACGGCCGAGGTAGAACGTGTCAGCGGGTCGCAGTTCGGTGGCCGGCCCGCGGGTGGCCGAGTACACCATCAGCACCCCGATGGCCGCGGTGACCAGCGCCAGGGCCGGGAGGAGCAGGTCCACGTGGCGCAGCACCCGGGGGGTGTCGTAGTCGGGGCGTCGGAGGTCGACCATCAGCCCGTCCCCCCACCGTCGGTCGCTCCACTGAACGCGTCGAGGACCTCTCCGATCAGGTCATCACAGTCCACCCGGATGCCCCGCACCACGACCTTCCCCGAGGCGTCGAGCACCGGCCCACCTACCTCGGCCGAGGAGGGGTCGGCCGCCTCCAGGCGGTCGAGGGTGTCCCCGGACCGCCACTGGTGCCACGCCACGCACAGGGGCAGGGCGGCGGACCGGGCATAGCGCTCCGCGGCGAGCGGCGCATCGGGCACCGTGTCCTCGAAGACCTTCTCCAGCACGCGGGCGGCCAGCGGGGCGGCCACGCTGGAGCCGAAGCCCGATTCCTCGAGGATGGCCACCAGGGTGTGGGTCGGGGCGTCGGCCGGGCCGAACACCGCGAAGATCGAGGTGTCGGCCTTGCCGCGGACCTCGGCCGTTCCCGTCTTGGCGGCCACCGGGAACTCCTCCAACGGGAAGTAGACGCCGTCGGTGGCCTCGGAGTTGAAGGCCCAGTAGGCGGTCCCCTCCTCGTCAGCGGTGACACCGGTCAGGCCCTGCACCACCCGTCGGCTGAAGGCGGGTTGGATCTCCACGGTGGACAGGGGCCTCGGCCCGAAGGTCCGGACCGCCGTGCCGTCACGGCCCACCACCCGATCGACCACGTTCGGGGCGAACCGCACCCCGCCGTTGGCGAGCGTGGCAAAGGCATTGGCCAACTGCAGCGGGGTGACCAGCACCTCGCCCTGGCCGATCGCCGTGATCACGTTGTCGCCGGTCGACCACCCCCACTCGGGAAAGGCCACCGGGTTCCCCTCATGGCGGAGTCGCCGATTGGCCGGCGTCGGGAGATAGCCGTCCTGCTCGAAGGGCAGCGTGATGCCCGTCTCGAGGCCCAGGCCGTACGCGGTCGCCGCGTCCTGGATGGCGGTGTCCGGGTGCCCCGGGTTGGTGTAGATCGATTCGCCGATCCGGTAGTAGTAGACGTCGCTGGACACGGTGAGGCTCCGGACGAGGTCCACATGGTCGTACTGCTTCTCCCCGGCATTCCGGTACCGGCAACCCGGCGGCGGGTCGGTCGGATCGACGTCCCCACAGGCCCGCAGCACGTAGGCGCCGGGATCGTCCCAGGGCTCGTCGGCGGGGGGTACCGCTCCGGTGCCGAACACCTCCTCGTGCCAGGCGGCATGGGCGGTGAAGAGCTTGAACGTCGAACCCGGCGCGTACTCCCCCTGGATGGCCCGGTTGAACATGGGAAGGTCGTTGGCCGGGTCATTCAGTTCGGCCCACTGGTCCGATGAGAACCCGCCGATCGAATCGTTGGGGTCGTAGGACGGGTAGGAGGCCATGGCCACCACGGACCCGACCATCGGGTCCAGGAGCACCACGGCGCCACCCGGCGCGTCGTAGGCGGGCATGAGGCGGCTCGGATCGTCCGGGTGCTGGTCCGGTTCCCGCGAACGGGCCAGGTGGATGGACCGCTCCAG
>CAYWBE010000246.1:0-2711 GCA_964456295.1 uncultured Candidatus Nemicrothrix sp. | reverse complement strand
TCGCCCTTCCAGCCGGAGCCGTACATCCACCAGGCGCTGCCCAGGATGACCATCCAGCCCATGAGGGCAGCGGCCGACATCAGGGTGGCCAGGCGGATGCCCGAGTTGGTGGCCACGATCAGCCAGATCGAGCCCATGAGGACGACGAAGCCGGTGACGACGGTGAGGATGCCCCGGATCTCGGGGTCCCAGGCCAGTCCGGCCAGCGTGAGCAGGCTGTCCATCAGAGGCTCCTCTCGTAGGCCACGATGGCGGCGATCTGTTCCGGGGTGAGGATGCGGGACCGGACGACCGTGCCGATCACGTTCAGGTCGTCGGTCCGGCCACCGAAGCCGGGCATGGCGCCGGTGCCGGGACGGGCGTTGCCGTAGCCGCTGCCCACCTCCGAACCGGTACGTACGAAGTCCTCGTGGCCGCCGGACGTCGGGAAGTGGGTCTCGATGCCGACCAGGCTCGGACCGACGTGGCCGGCTCCCGGCTGGTAGCCGGTGAGTACGCCGGCCTCGGCCAGGCCGGGCCACTCGGCCAGCAGCTCGGCGGTGGCCTCGTCACCCGAGGCGCCGTAGGAGAAGCCGGGCGTGTGGCACCGTGCACAGCTGTTCGCGCCCTGCCCCGCCGGGTTGTTGAAGAGGAGTTCTCCGTAGGCCGGGTAGTCGCTGCTGGACGGGTCGGCGGCCTGGGCCAGCCAGGCCTCCACCGCGGCGTCCACGTCAGGGGCGTCGGTCAGCCCCGGATCACGGGACGTCACGATGGCCCGGGCGCCGGCCTGCAGGCCGCTGGTCACCTCGGCTGCCGCCTCCTCGGGCGTCAACTGGATGGACCGCAGGTACACGACCAACTGGTGGACCTGCTGGGAGGTCAACGGACCACCGCCGGGCAGGCCCCATGCGGGCATCGGGGTACCGGGTCGGCCGTAGTCGAGGATCCGCTTGACCTCGGACTCGTCGAACCGGCTCAGGACGGTGGTCAGGGACGGGGCCTTCCACTCCACCTGGGCCACAAAGCCGCCGTTGGCGTCGGTGAGGGTGAACTGCGCCACGCCACCCACGCCACCGGGACCGTGGCAGCTGACGCAGGCCTCCTCGAAGTTATTGGCGCCCCGCTTCTCGAATCGCTTGACCCAGCCGTAGGCCGCGTTGTCCTGGCGGGCCGGCTCCATGAGCCAGTAGAGGGGCAGAATCAGGGAGACCACGGTGAGCAGGACCAGCGACCAGGCCAGGTTGCGGTCCAGGAAGCGGGTCTCGAGCTCGTCGTCGTCGGCGTGGCGCACCCGGTTGGGGGCCAGGTCGATCTCCGATCCGACCTCGCGCTTGCCGATCCGGAAGCTGAAGAGCAGGTAGACGCCCATGCCGACCAGGACGACGGTCGCCAGGACCCAGCCAATGGTCCGCTGTGTGCTTGCCAGGAGGAGTGTGCTCATCGGTGTCTCTGCGTTCTCGTGCGTCTCAGGCGATCAGTGGCCGCTGGCCTGACCGATGCAGTTCGGACCCTCGGCCTCCTGGCCGGTGGTGTTCACGCCGATCGGCGGCCCCTGGACGATGGTTCCGGTGTCGACGGTCAGGACGCCATCGGTCACCGACATGGCGAAGCGGTCCATTCCCCGGGGGGCGGGGCCTCCCCGCTTCTCGCCGACCTGGTTGTACTGCGAGCCGTGGCACGGGCACTCGAACCACTGTGAGGACACGCAGTTCGGGACCCGGCAGCCCAGGTGGGGGCACTTCTGGTAGAGGGCGATCACCCCGGCGTCGAACCCGCCGTCCACGCCGACCGTCATGCCGGCCAGCTCGGGGGCCGAGTAGGTGGCCCGGGCCTTCTCCACGGCACCGTTCGGGTAGGCGGTGATCCACATCCGGCCCTCGGGCTTGTAGAGGAAGCCGTTGTTGGCGCTGATCTCGGCCAGCAACTCGACGACGTTGCCCACCTTGATCTTGGAACCGAAACCGCTGACCCCCTGCGGCCACAGGAAGGCGATGCTGGCCCCACCGAAGCCCGACAGGCCGAAGCCCATCATGCCGACGAGGCTGCGGTTGAAGAACTGGCGACGGCTCACGCCCACGGCGGCCGGATCGGGCGCCACGAACGGCTCCGGCGGCGCCGACTCCACGGCGGCCACGTCCGAACCGGTACGGGCAGCCGCCGCGGCGGCCTCGACCTCGCGGCCCGACGGACCCGCATCGTCGCCCGAACCACCCAGCAGGGGGTTGGTCACGTCGCGCCTGCGGGCCTCGCGGGACAGGCCGGCCGCGCTGCGGTCGCGGCGACGGGAGGCCCCGGCCAGTACGGCCACGGCCAGTACGACGAGAAGGATGACTGCGATGACGACGCCCACGGGTCAGCTCCTGGGGTTCATCGGGGTGGCGGACATGACGGTCTCCATGGCGATCACAACTCGAAGAAGAGGCCGGAGTTCCAGGGGAAGATGAAGTTGAAGCCGGGGCCCCGGAAGAAGGACCCGATCATCACCAGCACCGACCAGAACATGAGGTGCACGGTCATCAGGGAGATGGCGAACTTTCGGTCCTCGGGACGCTTGGACGGGTTCTTGTCCATGTAGGGCGCCATGACCAACACGATCAGGCCGATGCCGGGGATGGTCACGCCGGCCACCATCGGGTGGAACATGGTGAGCAGCTCCTGGAGGCCCAGGAAGTACCACGGCGCCTTGGAGGGGTTCGGCGTCTTGTTGAAGTCGGCCAGCTCGAGCAGCGGAG
>CAYWBE010000245.1:0-2716 GCA_964456295.1 uncultured Candidatus Nemicrothrix sp. | reverse complement strand
CGTCCACCAGGCTCTGGTCGCCGGTGTAGGCGTGCGTGGTGGTCATGAAGCCCTGTTCCACACCGAAGGCGTCGTCCAGCACCTTGATCATGGGAACGAAGCAGTTGGTCGTGCACGAGGCGTTGGAGACCACGTGGTGCTTGGCCGGGTCGTAGTCGTCGTCGTTCACGCCCACCACGAACGTGGCGTCACAGTCACCGGACGGGGCCGAGATGATGACCTTCTTCGCTCCACCCTCGAGGTGCAGGGCGGCCTTGTCGCGGGCGGTGAAGAAGCCGGTCGACTCGACGACCACGTCGACGCCGAGGTCACCCCACGGGAGGTTGCCGGGGTCCCGCTCGGACAGGACCTTGATCTTGTGCCCGTCCACGACGATGCCGTCGCGGGTGGTCCGGATCTTGGCATCCAGGCGGCCGTGGACCGAGTCGTTGCCCAGCAGGAACGCCATGGTGTCGATGGACCCCAGGTCGTTCACGGCGACGAACTCGAGATCCGCCCCCCGAGCCCTGGCGGCCCGGAAGAAGTTGCGGCCGATACGGCCGAATCCGTTGATGCCCACACGGACGGTCATGGGAAGTGGTGCCTCCTGCGGCGGGTCTCCGCCTGATCTGCGATTGGTGGCCCGACGCCGCCAACCGGCGGAACACCAGACCCTGTATTGCTAGCCGATGGTGGGGCTGCCGCCACGCGTCCCCACGTGGAAAAGGGTCACATGTTCCCGGGGCAGGCGGCCAACGCCGCTCCCAGGAGGACGGGGTCATGGGTCCGACCGTCCCGGGCGGCAACCGGCGCTCTGACCACGTCGACACCGGATGGTGGTACCCGCTCGGACCGGTCGTCCATCAGGACCACGTCGGGTCGGACCCCGTGTTCGTCGAGCAGTCGGATCTGGTCGGACAGGGCCACCGAGGCCTCACGGTCGTGCACGAGGTTGGCCACCAGGACCAGTGGACCGCGGCGTCGGTCCAACGCCCAGCGCACGTCGGTGGCCAGGATGGCGGCCAGGACGCTGGTGAAGAACGAACCCGGGCCGAGGACCAGCTGGTCAGCCGCCTCGATGGCCGCCACCGTCTCGGGTGGTGCCGCCGCATCCGCCGGATCCAATCGCAGTCCCACCACGCCGGTCGCCCGATGGACGGCCAACTGGCCCTCGACCTCCCATTCGCCGGTATCGGCCACCAGTTCCACGGGCACCGCGGTGGCCGGCAGGATCCGACCCACCGCCCCCACGAGACGACCCACCTCGTCCAGTGCCGCCACCAGGTCATCGGATGCGGCGACCAGTCCGGCGATCAGGAGGTTTCCCAGGGCGTGGCCATCCAACTCGCCGCCATCGAACCGCCAGCCCATCTCGGCGGTCAGCATCGAGCCGTCACCCAACGCCTCGAAGCAGCGCCGCAGGTCCCCGGGGGCCGGACCGCCGATGGCCGACCGGATCCGACCGCTGGACCCGCCGTCGTCAGCCAAGGACACCACCGCAGTGACCTCGTCGGCATACCCCCGCACGGCCCGCAGGGTGGCCGCCAGGCCATGGCCGCCACCCAGCGCACAGACGCTGGCCGGGACCGTCCCCGCCCCAGCGACCTGCTCCGTGATCCGGACGCTCACCGCCCGACGTCCCGGTGGACGACCACCGGATCGAAGTCATCGCCCCGGAGCATCTCGGCCACCGTCTCGGCCACGGCCACCGACCGATGCCGGCCCCCGGTGCAACCCAGGGCGATCGACAGGTAGGACTTCCCCTCGGCCAGGTAGGCCGGCATCAGCATGGCCAGGAGGTCACCCACCTGGTCCAGGAACTCCTGGGTCACCTCATGCCCCAGGACGTGCTCCCGGACCGGACCGTCCAATCCGGTCAACGGGCGGAGCTCGGGGATCCAGTGCGGGTTGGGCAGGAAGCGGCAGTCCAGGACCAGGTCGGCGTCCCGGGGCAGGCCGTGCTTGTAGCCGAACGAGGTGATGGTGGTCCGCATGGGCCGATCGTCGGACTCGCCGTACAGGCGGGCCACACGGTCCCGCAGTTCGTGCACGTTGAGGTCCGAGGTGTCCAGGACCAGGTCGGCCGAAGCCCGGACCGGCTCCATGAGGGCACGCTCGGCCTCGATGGCCTCCTCCAGGCCGGCGTCCATCGTCGATGGATGGGGACGCCTGCTGGACTCGTAGCGTCGGACCAACGTGTCGGTCGAACAGTCGAGGAAGACGACCCGCAGCCTCTCAGCGACGCCCCGCAACTCGGACACGGCCTGCAACGTCTCGCCACCGGTCACGTCGGCCCGCAGGGCGAAGGCCACGCGCTCCCACGAGGCGGCCGGCCCCACCGCCAGGTCGGCCACCTTGGTGGCGATGTCGGGTGGTAGGCGGTCGATCACGAACCACCCCAGGTCCTCGAGATCCTTGGCCACCTCACTCCGACCTGCGCCAGACAATCCGGTGATGACCAGCAGGTCGCTCATGACACCGATGCTAGACGGGCCGCCCACCAGCCCCTTCGGTGGGCCGACCGGACGCTCAGCGGGCCTCCCGCTCGGCGACCAGGACCAGCAGCCTCGGGATGGTCGCGGCCTGCCGGTACCCGGCGGCCCGCTCCAGGAATCCCTCCGGCGGAGCAGGTTCGTGCATCCGACGAAGGACCAGGCCCTCGTCGGCCATGGCGTTCACGTAGCGGCTGACCGGTCGGTGGACGAACGGGAGGAACACGCCCCGGGCCACCTCCTCG
>CAYWBE010000244.1:0-2737 GCA_964456295.1 uncultured Candidatus Nemicrothrix sp. | reverse complement strand
AGGCGAAGACCAGGGCCGTGAGCACGGTGATCCGGTCGAGGTTCTGCTCCACCACGGTCGAACCGGCGGTCTGGGCACCGATGCCCCCACCGAACATGTCGGACAGGCCGCCGCCCTTCCCGCTGTGCAACAACACGAGGAAGATGAGGCCGAGCCCCGAAAGGGCCTGGATGATGGCGACCAGCACGAACATGGGCTCAGACTACCGGCGACGGCTGGTCGATCGGCAGGCCCGGAGACACCACGGAGGCCTCAACCGACAAGGCGGTAGGCGATGATCCGGGCGAACTCGTCGGGGTCCAACGAGGCCCCACCGACCAGTGCCCCGTCGATGTCGGGCTGGTGCATCAGGTCCGGAGCGCTCACCGGCTTGACCGAGCCGCCGTACTGGATCCGGACCCCGTCGGCCGCCTCGGCGCCCCACGTGCCACGCACGGCGTTCCGCACCGTCGCGCACATCTCCTGGGCGTCCTCCGGGGTGGCCGTCTTCCCCGTACCAATGGCCCAGATCGGCTCGTAGGCCACCACGAGCCCAGCCACCTGGTCCTTCTTCAGCCCGGCCAGCCCGGCCAGCACCTGGCCTTCGACCTTTGCCACGGCCTGACCAGCCTCCCGCTCGTCGAGGGTCTCGCCGCAGCACATGATGGGCGTCATCCCAGCGGCCAGCACGGCCTTCACCTTGCGGTTCACGTCCTCGTCGGACTCGCCGAACACCTCGCGGCGTTCGGAGTGCCCCACGATGACCAACGACACGTTGAGCTTGGCCAGCATCCCGGGGGCCACCTCGCCGGTGAACGCCCCCTTGTCCTCCCAGTGGCAGTGCTGGGCCCCGAGGGCGATCGGGATCTCGTCGGACTCCAGCACCGTCTGGACCGACCGGAGGTCGGTGAACGGCGGGTGCACCGACACGTCGACCGCGTCGTAGTCGTTGGCCGACAGCACGTACGACAACTTCTGCACGGCCTGGATGGCCTCGAAGTGGTTGTGGTGCATCTTCCAGTTGCCGCTGATGAGCGGCTTGCGATCGGCCATGGTTCGCTCCCCCGTCCGTTCTACAGCTCGCCGCGCAGGGCGGCCAGCCCCGGCAGGTCGCCCTGTTCGATCAACTCCAGTGCCGCACCCCCGCCGGTCGACACGTGGTCCATGCGGTCGTCCACGCCGAACTGGCGGGCCGCCGCCGCGCTGTCTCCACCACCGACCACCGTGAAGCCCCGACACTCGGCCACCGCCTCGGCCACCGTGCGGGTTCCCGCCGCGAACCGTGGGTCCTCGAAGACCCCCATCGGGCCGTTCCACAGGACGGTACGGGCCTCGGCGATCAGGTCACAGAACTCCACGGCCGAACCGGGGCCGATGTCCAGGCCCATCCAACCGTCGTGCATCGAGGTACCGACCTGGCGGACCTCGCCGCCCGCTGACGGGTCACCGATCTTCCCTCCCGGCCCGAGGGCCGTGATGTCCAACGGCAGACGGATCGGGGCCCCGGAGTCCAGCAGCCGGGCGCACGTCTCGACCATGTCCTCCTCGAGCAACGAGGAACCCACGTTGGCGCCCCGGGCCGCCAGGAAGGTGAAGCACATCCCTCCGCCCACGATCAGTTCGTCGACCACGCCGAGGAGCGCCTCGATCACCCCGAGCTTGTCGCTGACCTTGGCCCCGCCCATGATCCCCACGAACGGTCGACGGGCCGAGGTCCGCAGACCTCCCAGAACCTCGACCTCGCGGGCCAGCAGGCGTCCGGCAGCCGACGGCAGGGACCGGGGCGGTCCGACCACCGATGCGTGCGCCCGGTGGGAAGCCCCGAAGGCGTCATTGACGTATGCGTCCTGCCCGTCGACCAGCCGCTCGACGAATGCCGGATCGTCGGCGGTCTCGCCTGCATCGAACCGGAGGTTCTCCAGCAGGTCCACGCCGGGCACCAGTTCGGCCAGCCGGGCCCGGACGGGCTCCATGGCGTAGGCCGGGTCCGGGGCGCCCTTGGGGCGACCGAGGTGGGAGCACGCCGTGACGTGGGCTCCGGCATCGACCAGGTACCGCAACGTGGGCACGGCGGCCCGGATCCGGAGGTCGTCGGTGATGACCCCGTCAGCCAACGGCACGTTGAAGTCGCACCGCACCAGCACCCGACGCCCACTCAGGTCGCCGAGGTCCTCCAAGGTGGGGACGCTCATCCCGAAACCGCCTCGTCGCTGGTCGGGAACTACTTCCGACCCTTCTTGGCGGCCTTCCGGGCGGGAGCCTTCTTGGATCGGCGGGTGCCGACGATCTTGGCCAGGTCCACCAGGCGGGTCGAGTAGCCCATCTCGTTGTCGTACCAGCCGCAGACCTTGACCATATTGCCGACGGCCATGGTGAGGCCACCGTCGATGGTGCACGAGGCCGGGCGACCGACGATGTCGGCCGAGACCAGCGGGTCGGTGCTGTAGTCCAGGACCCTGGACAACGCCCCGCTCTTGGCCGCCGCGGCGTAGGCCGCGTTGACCTGCTCCACGGTGGCGTTCTTCTTGAGCGTGCCCACGAAGTCGGTGATCGAACCATCGGGGATGGGCACCCGCAGCGAGATGCCGTCCAGCTTCCCCTTCATCTTGGGCATCACCAGGCTGGTGGCCCGGGCGGCACCGGTCGAGGTGGGCACGATGTTGACCGCCGCTCCACGGGCCCGCCGAAGGTCGCTGTGGGGGCCGTCCACCAGGCTCTGGTCGCCGGTGTAGGCGTGCGTGGTGGTCATGAAGCCCTG
>CAYWBE010000243.1:0-2737 GCA_964456295.1 uncultured Candidatus Nemicrothrix sp. | reverse complement strand
CCATGTCGGCGTCCTTGAGGGCCAGCACGTCGTTGACGCCGTCACCGGTCATGGCCACCGTCCGGCCCCGGGCCTGCAGGGCCTGCACCATGGCCCGCTTCTGGTGGGGGGTGACCCGGCCGAACACCGCGGGGCCCGGGTCGGCTCCGGTGCCGTCTCCGACGAGCGCGTCGGCCAGTGCGTCGGGGTCGTCGGGCAGGGTCCGGGCGTCGATCCCCACCTCGGCGTGGGGGATGCCGGCCCGGCGGGCCACGGCGGCCACGGTGGCCGGGTGGTCACCCGAGATGACCTTCAGGTCCAGGCCCTGCTCGACGAACCAGGCGAGGATCTCCGGTGCCTCCTCCTTGACGGTGTCCTCCAGCAGCAGCAGGCACAGCGGGAGGCGGGCCGCCGGCAACTGCTCGGGGTCCCGGTCCGGGTCGTGGGCCGCACGGGTGACGACCAGGACCCGGCGCCCCTCAGCGGCCAGTTCGGACACCCGGTCGCGGGCCACCGTCCACTCCCCGATGGGGAGCAGCACGTCGGGGGCGCCCAGGTGGAGGACGTCCCGTTGGGGGGCATCCGGACCGGCGGGGGCCACCACGGCCGAGGCCCACTTGCGGGCCGATGAGAACGGCACCGTGTCGACCACCGCCCAGTCGGGTGCCGGTAGGGCAGCGGCCAGCGCGGCCAGCGTGGGGTTGGGCGCCGGGTCGGCGGCGGCCAGGGCCCCGGCTGCCGCCCCGGCATCGGCCCCGCTGGTGGCGCCGATGGGCTCGAGCCCGGCGAAGGCGATCTCCCCGGTGGTGATGGTGCCCGTCTTGTCCAGGCACAGCGTGTCGACGCGGGCCAGGAGCTCGACCGAGGCCAGCTCGCGGGCCAGCGCCCGGCGTCGGGCCAGGGTGATGACGCCGACGATGAACGAGAGGCTGGTCAGCAGGACCAGGCCGTCGGGGACCATGGCCACCGCAGCGGCCACCGTGCCCCGCAGGGCCTCCTCCCACCGGTCCTCGGTGGCCAGGAGTCGCAGGAGCAGCAGCCCGGCGGCCGGTGGGATGACCACGGTCAGCCAGCGCAGGACGCGGTCCACCCCGGACCGCAGCTCGCTGTCCACCAGGGCGAAGCGTCGGGCCTCCTCGGCCAGGGTGGCGGCGTACGAGCCGGCACCGATGCGGGTGGCCCGGTAGTGCCCGGAGCCGGCCGATACGAAGCTGCCCGATAGCACCTCGTCGCCCGGGGCCTTGTCCACCGGGTCGGCCTCACCGGTCAGGAGGGACTCGTCCAACTCGAGGCCCGTGCCGTCCACCACCGTGCCGTCGACCACCACCTGGTCGCCGGGGGCCAGGGCCAGCAGGTCGTCGGCGACCACGGCCGCCACCTCCAGGTCGAGGGTGGCGCCGTCACGGACCACCCGGGCCCGCGGTGCCGACAGGACGGCCAGTTCGGTCAGGGTGCGTCGGGCCCGGAGTTCCTGGACGGTCCCGATGACGCTGTTGGAGACGATGACCCCGGCGAACAGGGCATCGCCGGGAAAGCCGGCCACCAGGATCAGGACGAGGAGGGCACCCATGATGGCGTTGACCGGGGTGAGCACGTTGGCCCGCAGGATCTCGCCGGTGGTCCGGACCGGTGCGTCGGGTACGTCGTTGACCCGACCGTCGGCCACCCGCTGGGCCACCTCGGCGGCCGTAAGCCCGGCGACAACCCCGGTGGCTGCTGGATGGTCGGTCATGGCCGGGTGTCGGTGAACACGTAGCCGTCCTCGATGAGGGTCAGCCGGTGCCGGGGCCCCTCGACGGACGGGTCGTTGGCCTCGTAGCCGGCGTCACCGGTCCACATGGCCACCGGGCCGTCGTCGGTCCTGGCCATGTGGGTCTCGTAGAACGGGGGATCCTCGGCGTCCAGCTCGGCCAGGGCGTCGGCCACGGTGGCGAAGCCGGCGAGGCGGAACAGGGTCATCCACGTGGGGGGCGCCAGCTCGATCTCCCCGCCGTCGCGGCGGGCCAGGGCATCGACCGGGGGCATCCACTCGTGATCGGTGATCTCACCGTCGTCGATGGTCACCGCCGAGGCCGGGCCGTCGTGGCGTGCCGCGAAGAAGAAGGTGGCGAACCGCTTGGGCATGACGGGCGGTGGCACCCAGTGGGCGAACCAGACCAGCCCGGCGGGGTCCACGGCCACCGATGCCTCCTCGGCGGCCTCGCGGACCGCGGCGGCCGCCGCGGTGGCCAACTCGTCGGGTTGCCCGGCCCCGTCGACCACCTGGTCCCCGTCGTCGATCCGGCCGCCCGGGAACACCCACATGCCGCCGAAGGCGATCTTCGAGTTCCTGCGGAGCATCAATGTCTCGACGCCGCCGCCGCCGTCCCGCAGCATCACCACGGTGGCCGCCGGGATGAGTTCGGAGTCGCCGTGCGCGGCATGGTGCCGGGCGTAGGCGTCGTAGCGGCGGTGGTCGCGGTGGCTGGCCCCGTCGCCGGTCCCGCTCATCCGATGACCCCGGCAGCCCGTAGGTCCCCGATCCGGTCGCCCCGACCGGTCTCGGCGACCACCTCGTCGGAGTGCTGGCCCAGGGTGGGGGCGGCCGGCTCCCGGAGGGTGGCCGGCGTCGTGTGGAACCGGGCCGGCACCCTGTGGTGGCGCACCCGGCCGGCCGCCGGGTGGTCGAACGTGGTGAACAGGTCGTTGGCCACCACCTGGGGGTCGTCGGGCACCTCGTGGACGGCCCGCACGATCCCGAACGGGACCTGGTTGGCGT
>CAYWBE010000242.1:0-2753 GCA_964456295.1 uncultured Candidatus Nemicrothrix sp. | reverse complement strand
TGCGTGGCCTGGTGGCCAACCCCCGTGGCGACATGATCCCCCGGCCCATCAAGTCCAACTTCCGCGAGGGCCTGGCGATGCTGGAGTACTTCATCGCCACGCCGGGTGCCCGTAAGGGCCTCGTCGATACCGCCCTGCGGACCGCCGACTCGGGCTACCTGACCCGTCGCCTGGTCGACGTGTCCCAGGAGCTCATCATCAACGACGTCGATCCGTTCGAGTCCGAGATGGGCGTGCGCGGCATCTGGATCGAGGACGTGCGGCCCGACGAGTCCAACCGTCGCAGCCACCTCGAGACCCGCCTGTTCAGCCGGACCCTGGCCGACGAGGTGACCCTGGCTGACGGCACCGTGCTGGCCGCCGGGACCATCGTGGGCGAGCCCGAGATGATC
The DNA here is from genome assembly GCA_964456295.1 of uncultured Candidatus Nemicrothrix sp. Taxonomy (GTDB): domain Bacteria; phylum Actinomycetota; class Acidimicrobiia; order Acidimicrobiales; family MedAcidi-G1; genus UBA9410. Next base: position 2,361 of record CAYWBE010000242.1, on the reverse strand, counting down.
GCCATGCGGGATGACACGGCCATCGACCGGGTGCGGGTCCTTTCGCCGCTCACCGACGAGTCGCCGACCGGCGTCTCGGCGGCCAGCTACGGCATGTCCCTGGCCACCAACAAGGCCATCGAGATCGGTGAGGCGGTCGGCGTGATCGCCGCCCAGTCGATCGGTGAGCCCGGAACCCAGTTGACCATGCGGACCTTCCACACCGGTGGTGTGGCCGGCAAGGACCTGGCCGGCGGTCTGCCCCGCGTCGTGGAGCTGTTCGAGGCCCGCGAGCCCAAGGGCAAGGCCACCCTGGCCCGGATCTCCGGCGTGGTCCGGATCGCCGAGGACGAGGGTCGTGGTCGCGAGGTCACCGTGGTGGCCGACGACGGCACCGAGGACGTCCACCTGATCCAGGGCATGGCCCGGATCGAGGTGGCCGACGGCGCCGAGGTGCGGGCCGGCGACGCCATCGTCGAGGGCCCCCGCGACCCCAAGGAACTCCTCGAGATCAAGGGCGTCCGGGAGACCCAGCAGTACCTCGTCGAAGAGGTCCAGCGGGTGTACCGGGACCAGGGCGTGTCGATCCACGACAAGCACATCGAGCTCATCGTGCGGCAGATGACCCGCCGGGTGAAGATCAACGACCCGGGCGAGTCCGACTTCCTGCCCGGCGAGCAGGTCGACCAGCGGCTGTTCGCCGAGACGAACCGCCTGCTGGTGGCCGAGGGGAAGCGTCCCGCCGAGGGGCGCCCCGAGCTCATGGGCATCACCAAGGCCTCGTTGGCCACCGACTCGTGGCTCTCGGCGGCCTCCTTCCAGGAGACCACCCGGGTGCTGACCGAGGCGGCCATCGAGTGCCGCAGCGACAAGCTCATCGGCCTCAAGGAGAACATCATCATCGGCAAGCTGGTGCCTGCGGGTACCGGCATGGAGGAGTACCGCCGGGTGGCCACCCACGCGCCGGACTACAAGCCGATGGACTTCTACTCGTCGGTCGACGAGGAGCAGGACCTCGCCGAGTGGCTGGCCGGTCAGGCCGGTCCGGGCGAGGATGCCTTTGCCGGCGCCTACGAGGCCGACGTCATCGACCTGGCGGGTGCCATGGAGGTGCCGGGTGGCACCGACGAGGTGGCCGGGGACGTTTGACCGGGCTGGACCCAGCCGTAGACTCGTCCGCTGGCCGGTGCCGCGACCCGGTCCCGGGTGTGCGAGGCACCCCGGCCCGCCGCTCTGACCAGCGGTGGCGTTCGAGTTCGAGTTCCAGATTCAACACAGCAAGGGCCCATCGATGGGTCGACACGAGGAGTACGAGTGCCCACCATTCAGCAGCTGGTCCGGAAGGGCCGCCAGTCCAAGCGCCGCAAGGAAGCCACCCCGGCGCTGAAGGGCGCGCCGCAGCGGCGTGGTGTATGCACCCGCGTGTACACGACCACGCCCAAGAAGCCGAACTCCGCCCTCCGCAAGGTGGCCCGTGTGCGCCTGACCAGCGGTAGCGAGGTCACGGCCTACATCCCCGGTGAGGGGCACAACCTCCAGGAGCACTCCATCGTGCTGGTGCGCGGTGGCCGTGTGAAGGACCTCCCCGGTGTCCGCTACAAGGTGATCCGCGGCACGCTCGACACCTCGGGTGTGAGCCAGCGTCGTCAGGCCCGTAGCCGCTACGGCGCCAAGAAGGAAGGCTGACCGTGCCACGCAAGGGCCCCGCCATTCGTCGTGAGCTGACCCCGGACCCGGTCTACCGGTCCACCGTGGTCACCCAGCTCGTCAACAAGGTGCTGCAGCGCGGGAAGCGCTCCACCGCCGAGCGCATCGTGTACAGCGCGCTGGCCACCGTCGAGTCCAAGACCGGTTCCGAGCCGGTCGGCACGCTGAAGCGGGCCATCGACAACGTCCGTCCGCAGCTCGAGGTGCGCAGCCGCCGGGTCGGTGGCGCCACCTATCAGGTCCCGGTCGAGGTTCGTCCCCGTCGGGCCAACACGCTCGCCGTGCGCTGGCTGGTGAACTATTCCCGTGATCGTCGTGAACGGACCATGGCCGAGCGCCTGGCCAACGAGATCATGGACGCCTCCAATGGCCTGGGTTCCTCGGTGAAGCGCCGTGAGGACCTGCACAAGATGGCCGACGCCAACAAGGCGTTCGCCCACTACCGCTGGTAGGCGGTCACCCGACCGATCCCTCCACCCGGACCGGCCACCGGCGCGCACCCGTTGCGTACCGATCGGCCGTCGCCGTGGCGCCCCGGCGTCCCACGGTGATCGCCCGGTACTGGTAGCCGACCGAACACGTCCACCGAGACAGACGAGACACCGAGCACCGAGATGGCCAAGCGACACCCCCTCCAGAAGACCCGCAACATCGGGATCATGGCCCACATCGACG
>CAYWBE010000241.1:0-2764 GCA_964456295.1 uncultured Candidatus Nemicrothrix sp. | reverse complement strand
AGCGACCGGGCCGAGGTGCTGGCCTGTGCCCCGTCCGTCGAGGACGAGCAGTTCCGGGTCCCGCCGGTGCTGGGGGAGGCACCGTGAGCGGAGCCGACGCGACCACGGCCCGGGCCCTGGCCGACGGCGTCCGGTCGGGAAGCCGGTCGGCCCGCACGGTGCTCGAGGAGCACCTGGCGGCCATCGGGGCCCGCGAGGACGAGGTCAACGCCTTCAACCTGGTGCTGGCCGACGAGGCCCGTGACGCGGCCGATGCCGTCGACGCTCGGGTGGCGGCCGGCGAGGACCCCGGCCCGTTGGCCGGTGTTCCGGTGGCCCTGAAGGACAACATGTGCACCCGCGGGGTGCCCACCACCTGCTCGTCGCGCATCCTCGAGGGGTGGAGGCCGCCGTACGACGCCACCGTCGTGGAGCGACTGGCCGCCGCGGGGGCCGTGGTGGTCGGCAAGACCAACCTGGACGAGTTCGCCATGGGCAGCTCCACGGAGAACTCCGCCTTCGGCGTGACCCGCAACCCGTTGGACCCCACGAAGGTGCCCGGTGGGTCGTCGGGCGGATCGGCCGCCGCGGTGGCCGCCGGGTTCACGCCGCTGGCCCTGGGCAGCGACACCGGCGGGTCGATCCGCCAACCGGCCGCGTTGTGCGGCGTGGTGGGCGTCAAGCCGACCTACGGGGCGGTGTCGCGCTACGGCCTGGTGGCCTTCGCCTCCAGCCTCGACCAGATCGGCCCGCTCTCCCGGACGGTGGCCGACTCGGCACTCATGCTGGAGGTCATCGGGGGCCACGACCGCCGTGATTCCACGTCGATCCCCGAACCGGCGCCCGACCTGACCTCGGTGCTGGACCGCGGCGTCGACGGCCTGCGGATCGGCATCATCGAGGAGCTGTCCGGCGACGGCCTCGAGGGCATTGCCGACGACGTCCGGGCCCGACTGCACGAGGCGGCCGCCGCCCTGGAGGCCGCCGGGGCCACGGTGGCCACCACGTCGGTGCCGTCCACGGTCTACGGCCTGTCGGCCTACTACGTGGTGGCACCGGCCGAGGCGTCGTCCAACCTGGCCCGCTACGACGGCGTCCGCTTCGGCCTGCGGGTCGACGCCTCCAACGCCGGCGACATGAACACCGCCACGAGGACCGCCGGCTTCGGTGACGAGGTCAAGCGCCGCATCATGCTCGGCACCTACGCCCTGTCGGCCGGCTACTACGACGCCTACTACGGCAAGTCCCAGAAGGTCCGAACGCTGATCCTGGAGGACTTCGCCCGGGCCTACGGGGAGTTCGACCTGCTGCTCAGCCCGACGGCGCCCACCACGGCATTCCCGATCGGCGCCAAGACCTCCGATCCCATGACCATGTACCTCAACGACGTGTGCACCATCCCGTCGAACCTGGCCGGGCACCCGTCGATGTCGGTGCCCTTCGGGGTGGGAGACGACGGCATGCCGGTCGGGGTGCAGGTCCTGGCTCCGGCCACCGGCGAGCCGACCATGTTCCGGGCTGCCGCGGTGCTCGAGGCGGCCGCCCCGGCGGGCCATCCCGCGGTGGGCGGTCCGATGGCCGGTTCGGGAGGGGGCCGGTCATGAGCGACGACGCGGCAACCGGGATCGTGCCCGGTTGGGAGACGGTCATCGGCCTGGAGGTCCACGCCGAGCTGGCCACGGCCACCAAGTTGTTCAGCGACGCCCCCAACCGCTTCGGGGGCGAGCCCAACACCAACGTGGATCCGGTCTCGCTCGGCCTGCCCGGGTCGCTGCCCGTGCTCAACGAGCAGGCCGTGGAGCTGGCCATCCGGGTGGGCCTGGCCCTGCACTGCCGGGTCCAGCGCTCGGTGTTCGCCCGGAAGAACTACTTCTACCCGGACATGCCCAAGGACTTCCAGATCTCCCAGTACGACCTCCCGATCAACGAGGAGGGCTGGATGGAGCTGGCCGACGGTCGCCGGGTGGGCATCGAGCGGGCTCACCTCGAGGAGGACACCGGCAAGAGCACGCACGTGGGCGGCGGGGGCCGCATCCACGAGGCCGGCCACTCCCTGGTCGACTACAACCGGGCCGGCGTCCCGCTCATCGAGATCGTGGGCGCCCCGGACCTGCGGTCGGCCGAGGACGCCCGGGCGTACGTCAGCGAACTGCGGTCGATCCTGGTGGCCATCGGCGCCTCGGACGGGAAGATGGAGGAGGGCTCGATGCGGGTGGACTGCAACGTGTCGGTCCGACCCGTGGGCGACCCGGAGCTGGGCACCCGCTGCGAGATCAAGAACATCAACTCGCTGCGCTCGCTGGGCCGGGCCATCGTCTACGAGTCCCGCCGCCAGGTCGACCTGATCACATCGGGCGATCGTGTCGAGCAGCAGACGCGCCACTGGAACGAGGACGAGGGCCGGACCCACAAGCTGCGTTCCAAGGAGGAGGCGTACGACTACCGCTACTTCCCGGAGCCCGACCTGGTGCCGGTTGACCCGTCGGTGGAGTGGATCGAGTCGGTCCGGGCCGCCCTACCGGTCCTGCCCCGGGAGCGGCGGCACCGCCTGGCCGAGGCGGCCGGCGTGGACACGGCGACCGCCTCGCTGACCGTGGACCGGGGCATGGACGACCTGGCCGTCGACGCCATCGGGGCCGGTGCCGATCCGGCCCGGGTGCTGGTCCACGTGGAGAACAACCTGGCCGACGGGGCTGGGGCACTGACCGCCGACCCGTTCGCCGCCCTGGTGGCCATGGAGGTCGGGGGCGACCTGACGGCCACCCAGGCCAAGACGGTGCTGGCC
>CAYWBE010000240.1:0-2786 GCA_964456295.1 uncultured Candidatus Nemicrothrix sp. | reverse complement strand
GCCGGAGCCTCGGTAGCGGCCGGAGCCTCGGTAGCGGCCGGAGCCATGGTCGTCGCAGCCGACGTACCTCCACCGTCGTCGTCGCTGCCACAGGCTGCGGCGACCATCGTGAGCGTCAGCAGCAGTGCCAACACCCTGGTCATTCGCTTCATGTCAGGTTTCCCCTCATTTGTCGGTACCCGGACCCCTCGTGGGGTGCGAGATCTGTCGGTGGGCGGCGGCTCAGTAGCTGAACGGCCAGCCCTTCCAGTAGTTGCGTACCTTGATCCAGATGCCGTACATGCCCAGTGGCTCGAACAGCAGGAAGATGATGATCAGCCCCCCGTAGATGATCTCGTCCAGGGAGCTGGCTGGCAAGGGGTAGCCCAGGGCCGTCTGGGCCACCGAGATCAGGCCACCGTCGCCGGACCCCCGGCTGATGAACAGGTCGAAGAGGCCGGAGAACAGGCCCTCACCCTCGGCCTGGTGCTTGGCCCAGTCCACGATCTCCTCGACGAACCGGTGCGACATCACCACGAAGAACGACCCCATGAGCACCCCGGACACCCGCCCCATGCCGCCGATGAGCAGGGCGGCCAGGAAGGTCACCGACACCCGGAGGCTCCAGTGCTCCGGAGGGATCTGGCCCACGAACGAGGCGAACAGGGCCCCGGAGACCCCGGCGTAGAACGACGACAGGGCGAAGGCCGTGGTCTTGTACCGGAACTCGGGTACCCCCATGATCTCGGCCGCGATGTCCCGGTCCCGGATGGCGGCCAGGGCCCGTCCGGTCCGGGTCCTCCCGATGTTGACCGCCCACCAGGCCATGAGCAGGACGAGCACCAGCAGGAAGAAGTACGTCTTCTGGTGCTTGGTGACGTCGAACCAGAACCAGTGGCCGTCCCGGGAGAAGTCCAGGAAGGGGTCCTCCTCCTTCCAGAAGCGCAGCTCCAAACGGGGCCACTTGCGACCCAGGTCGCCGGGACCGGCGATCTCCGGGAACACCCGCGACAGGTGGAGGCCGATGAACACCAGGCCCAGGGTCACGATGCCCAGGTACAGGCCGCGCACCCGCACCGCGGTGGGAGCCACGGCGATGCCCACCGCGGCGGCCACCACACCGGCAGCCGGGAGCCACACCCACAGGGGCAGGCCCCAGCCCCACAGGTTGGCCGAGGACTTCCCGCCCACCAGGACCGCCGTGTAGGCACCCACCCCACCGAAGAAGGCATGGCCCAGGGAGAGCTGTCCGGCCAGGCCGCTCAGGAGGTGGAGGCCCAGGGCGCCGATGATGAAGATCAGCATCTTGTTGACGAGCCGCAGCCAGATGCTGTCGCCCAGGAACCGGACCACCGGGATCTGGTCGACCACCCACAGGTCGAACGGCATCAGCACCAGGACCAGCAGGCCGACCCCGAGCAGCACCTTCTTGGTGGTCGTCGGGAAGAGCTGCGTCTCGGCCTCGTACGAGGTGTAGAGGTTGGGTCGGCCCCTCATACCCGGCGCACCTCCTCGGTGCCGAACATGCCGTAGGGCCGGATGAGCAGGCCGATCAGCATGACCACGTAGGGCACGATCTGCTGGTAGCCGTAGCCCAGCAGGCTGGCGTGGTCGGCCAGGTACTGGCCGGCGAACACCTCAGCGAAGCCGATGATCAGGCCACCCGCCAGGGCCCCGACCACGGAGTCCAGCCCACCCAGCACCACGGCCGGCAGGGCCCGGAACACGAAGAAGGCGCCGTCCCGGCTGGCCACACCGGACGGACCCCACGGGGCCATGGAGGCGAAGATGCCCGACAGGGCGGCCAGGGCCGCACCGACCCCCCAGGCAATGGCGAACACCCGACCCACGTTGATGCCCTGGGCCAGGGCCGCCTCCTGGTCGAAGGCGGTGGCCCGCATGGCCACCCCGGCCCGGGTCTTGAAGAACCGCCACGTCCACAGGAAGGCCGCGCCGGCCATGACGATGGCCGCCAGGTACGACCAGGCCACGATGGCCCCACCGATCCGGAAGGTGTCGGCTCCCCACGGCACGGCCAGCACCCGGGGCGTGAGGTGCACGGCGTCCACGGCGATGATCGTGATCACCACCTCGAGGCCCAGGGTGACCATGGCCATGGTGAAGTGGGGCTGGCCGATGAGCGGCCGGATGGTGAACCGCTCGACGGCCAGGCCGACGAGGGCCGTCATGCCGGCGGCCAGGACCACGGCCAGGCACCAGTGGACCCACGTGGGCCCGCCCAGCCACCGGCCGGGGATGTCCCAGTCCACGAACACCATGGACAGGAACCACGTACCGGCCAGGGCCATGGCCCCCTCGGCGAAGTTGACCGTCTGGCTGGCCTTGTAGACCAGCACGAAGCTGAGGGCCAGCAGGGCGTACAACGATCCCAGGGCCGCCCCCCGGAAGAACGTCTGCACGAAGGTGTCCACCGCGTTGGCGGCCAGGACCACCGGCAGGAGGCTCACGCGTACATCTCCTCGATGAGGTCGCCGAACATGTCCTCCATGGCCGACCGCTTCAACTTCTGGGTGGCCGTCAGCTCGCCGTCCTCGTGGTCCAGTTCCTTGGGGATCATGCGGAACTTCTTGATGGTCTCCACCGAGGCGAACTTCTCGTTGGTCTCGTTGACCACGCCCTGGATGAGCTCCAGCACCTCGGGCTTCTCGCCCAGGTCGCGGTAGGTGGTGTAGGGGATGTTCTGGCGCAGCGCCCAGTTGCCCACGGTGTCCAACTCGATGCCGACCAGGGCGGAGATGAACTTCCGCCGGTCTCCGATGACCATGGCCTCCTTCACGTACGGCGAG
>CAYWBE010000239.1:0-2799 GCA_964456295.1 uncultured Candidatus Nemicrothrix sp. | reverse complement strand
CGTGCGCATCCTGGTCACCAACGACGACGGGATCTCCTCACCGGGGCTCCACGCGCTGGTCGCCGCGGTGGTCGACGCCGGCCATGAGCCGGTGGTGGCCGCCCCAGCCTCCGACTGGAGCGGCGCGTCGGCATGCCTCGGTCCGCTCGACGATCCGGACCGGGTGGAGGTCCACCGGGAACCCGTCCCGGGGGTCGTCGACGCTGCCGGATTCCCGGTGGTGGGCCACGCCGTCGGTGCGCCGCCTGCGTTGATCTCGATGCTGGCCGACCTCGGTGGCTTCGGTCCGCGTCCGGAGATGGTGGTGGCCGGCATCAACCGTGGCCCCAACACCGGGCGCTCCACGCTGTTCTCGGGGACCATCGGTGCCGTGCTGGCCGGTGAGCGGTTCGGCTGGTCGGGCATGGCGGTCAGCGCGGACGTCCCGGTGACCGGTGGGACCGGGGCGGTCGGAGCGCCGGGTCACGTGCACTGGGAGACGGCCGCCGCTCTGGCCCGGGTGGTCCTGCCGTGGCTGGTCGACGCACCCGACCGGACGGTCCTGAACCTGAACGCACCGGATGCACCGCTGGCCGACCTGCGGGGGATCCGGTGGGCCGGCCTGGCGCCCGTCGGCGGGGTCCGCACGGTGATCACCGGTCGAGACGACACCGGCCTGGACCTCGACCTGGTGTCCAACGACGAGCCCATGCCCGCTGACAGTGACACCGCCCTGGTGCGGGCCGGTTGGGCCACGGTCACGCCGATCGCCCCGACCGCCGCCGTGGAGATGGACCTGCCCCTGGCCGGGTGGGAACAGGCGATCGGCCTGGCGGAGGGGCCACGGTGAGCGAAGCCATCCCGGAGAGCCCGTTCACCCGATTCGGGAGGATGCACGGGCTGGGGGCCATGTCGGACGCCATGCTGGCCGTTGCCCTCGCCGGGTCGATCTTCTTCTCCATCGACCCCGAAGCGGCCCGCTGGCGGGTGGCGCTCTACCTGGTGCTGACCATCGCCCCGTTCGCCGTGGTGACCCCGCTGCTCGGACCGTTGGTGGACCGGGTCCGTGGCGGTCGACGGGGGATGATCGTCATCTCGATCATCGCCCGGGGGGTCATCGCCTGGCAGATGATCGAGAACCTCGATGGCCTGCTGCTGTTCCCACTGGCCTTCGGACTGCTGGTGATGCAGAAGACCTACTCCATCGCCAAGAGCGCCGTGGTGCCGTCGCTGGTGCGCAACGACATCGAGTTGGTGGAGGCCAACGCCAAGTTGGCCATGTTCAGCTCGGTGTGTTCGATGGTGGGTGCCGGGATCGGGGGCATCGCCCTGCTGGTCGGCTCGTCGGCGCCCGCCGTGGTGGCGGTCTTCGGTTATGCGCTGACCCTGGTGGCGGCCATCCAGGTCCCCAAGGTGCTGGTGGCCGCGTCGCCCGCGTCGGCCGGTGAGCGGGCCGTGCTGCGCCAGCGGGGCATCCTCACCGCGTCGATGGCCGTGGGCATGCTGCGGGCCGCCGTCGGGTTCACGTCGTTCCTGGTGGCCTTCGAGTTCCGGGGTGGGGGCGACGGGGTCTCGATCGACTTGGCCGGCCGGGCGGCCGGTGCCGGTTCCGGGGTGGTTCGTGGCGAGTCGGTGCTGGCCGCCGCACCGGCACCGGCGTGGCACTTCGGCCTGGTCCTGGCCGCGGTGGGCGTGGGGGCGTTCCTGGCCGCACAATTCTCGCCGAGGTTGCGCCTCCGCCTCCTCGAGGAGCGGATCATCCGCGGGGTGCTGTTCGTGGGTGTGACCCTGTCCGGACTGGCCGTCTGGGTGGGTGGGCTGTGGGGCGCCGTGCTGATCGGGGCCACGGTGGCCATGTGCAGTGGGACGGCCAAGCTGGCCTTCGACTCGCTGGTCCAACGCGACGCACCGGGGGCCAACCACGGACGGTCGTTCGCCAGGTTCGAGGGTCGGTTCCAGTTGGCGTGGGCCGTCGGTGCGTTCCTCGCCGTGTTTCTGCCCCTGTCGATCGAGGTGGGCTACCTGTTCATCGCCGGGTTCTTCGCGGTGGCCCTGACATGGTTCGGCCTGGCGTCGCCCCCCATCCCCAGGATCCAGACCCCGGACGAACCGGACCGGCCCGACGGCCAGTTCGGATTCTGGCGACGCGGGGAGTTCGGCGGGGACTGATCGCCGGCCGGGCCGGCTACGGGTGGCCGGGGCCGGTCAGGCGTCGGGCGGCAACTCGAGGCGGGCCAGCCACAGGCCGGGGGCGTCCACCTCCGACGGGGTGGGCAGGTTCCGGGCCTCCTGCCACAACAGGGCGAGGCCATCGTCGCCGGCCCGTTCCAGTACGCCGGCCACGAACGCCGCGCCCCGGTCGACCTGCTCCTGGGTGAGGTTCAGGCCGAGGATGCGCTCCACGAACCGGTCGGCGTCGGTGGTGGTCACCCGGCGGCGTCGGACCGCTTCGGTGACCTGGTCGTAGGAGGCGATCAGCCCGACGCCCACGGTGTCCATCACGTGGTCGACCACGCCGATGACCACGGCCACCAGCGCCTCCAGGCGGGGGAGGATCGCCTCCTGTTCCGGTGAGCGGACCGCCCCGAGGACGGCCTCGGGGTCGAGGGCGTCCTGGAGGCGGGCCAACATCTCAGGTCCGGCGTCCGGACCGTCGGCCATGGGATCCCCGTCCAGGATCCTGCCCAGGTCCGGGTCCAGGCCGAGTCGTTCACCCAGGTCGGTCGGGTCGTTGCGGAAGGCACCGGCGTGACGGGCCAACAGGTCGCCGATGGCGTCCCGGACGTGGGGTACGCCGAGCACCGCGTGGTGGGCCGCCTC
>CAYWBE010000238.1:0-2807 GCA_964456295.1 uncultured Candidatus Nemicrothrix sp. | reverse complement strand
GATCCGCCAGCCGTCGACCGCCGTGCGGACCAGGTCGTCGTGGTAGCGGATGTACATGACCCGATCGGTCCGACGGGCGTCCCGCCCCCCGGCGCCCTCGGCGCCCATCGCCGAGAGGTGGTGAGCCGTGCAGACGGTCACCGCCTTACACCGGTCGGGACCGACCGGTGTCACGTCCTGTTCCCCGACCAGATGGGCCGTCGACTCGTACCGGCGGAGGCCCTCCATGACCGCCACGATCTCGTCGATCCCTTCGCGGACCGAGGCCCCGGTGTCGAGCACCGCATCGGCCGTGAACACATCGCGCAGCCGCTCGAAGTGGCGTCCGTCGACGGCCGCCGCGTATGCCGCCGCCAGCCCGGCGATGGCCTCCCGTTCCTGGGGGGTCAGCGGGTCGTCCACGGGCCCATGGTCCCACGGCCAGCCTGCAGGCGGGCCCGAACACTCCCGAAAACGAGAAAGACCCGGCCCAGTGGACCGGGTCTTCCGTGTGGTGGCGGGGGTGGGATTTGAACCCACGACCTTCGGGTTATGAGCCCGACGAGCTACCAGACTGCTCCACCCCGCAGGCGAAAGGGTAACGGCGCCCCACCGACGCACCTACCCGACAGGGGTCACAGGCTCAGCAGCCGACGACCTCCAGGCCGACGGCACAGGCCGCCCGGGCCTGTGCCCGGTCGAATGTGAGGACCGTCGTGGCCGCTCCTGCCCGAAGTGCCGACCCCAGATGGAGGGCATCCAACGACCGGCACCCCGTCTGCTCGGCCACCCGTGATGCCTCTCTACACGTCGATGCGTCGAGGGCGATCAGGGCCATGCCCTCCAACTCGAGTCGAAATCGGGCACGGGCCTCCTCGTACTGCACGGCCTCCAGACGAAGGGCCAGGTTCCGGTGCACCTCCACGCCGGCCAACGGGGAGCTCACCAGCATCGGGTCAGAGGCCATCAGCCCGACCGCTACCGCGGAATCCTCCTCTTCGAAGTAGCGCTTGAGGAGGGCACTCGAGTCGACGTAGAGGGTCATCCACGATCCTCGTCGAGCATCTCGGCGATCGACATGTCCGACCGGTAGAGGACCGGCGGCTGAAGCCCGGCACGTCGGGGAGCCTGGATCCACCCCTCGGCGATGCCCCGCTCAACCGCCGAGCCATGGTCGAACGGAACGATCCTGGCCACCGGGTTCCCGCGGTCGGTCACGACGACCGACTCGCCGTCGGCCACCCGACCCAGGTATTCGGACAACCTGGCCTTCAGTTCCCGCACCCCCACGTTCATGTGGTCACAATACTCCACTGATGTGACTACATAGGGCCGTTCAGGCCACCGTCGGATAGCCCGTCGCTTCGGCGGTGGCCAGGCGGTCGGCGATCACCCGGTAGTCCGACGTCGAACGGGGCCGGTACCCGTAGAGGTGCAGTGCCTCCCGGACGGCCAGGTCCAGACCGGCCACCGCCTCGCCAACCGCCCCGTTCAACCGGTCGCGCAGGCCACCGTTGGCCCAGCCGGTGACCAGCGGGGGCGCCGGCGTGGGCTCGGTCCACCCCAGGACCCGCAGGTCGTCCACGGCCGGCTCGTGGTCCAGGCCGAGACGCCAGCACACCTCGTCAATGGCCGCCACGTCGGCCCGTCCCCCGGCCACCGCCCGCATGGACTCCCGGTGCGCCCCGGTCTCGACCACGCCGCCGAAGAACCGGCCTCCGTCAGCCAGCGGGGCGACCTCGTTGATCAGCACAGCATGACCCGACTGGGACTGCCGTCCGTTGACGGCCACCGGGCGTCCCCGTAGATCGGCCAGCGACCCGGCCGGGTCATCGGCCCGACACACCAGCACCGACCGGTACTCCCCCGGCCGACAACCCTCCACGGCATGGTCGAGCACGCCGAGCACCTCGACCCTCCCGGCCAACGTGCCCACCACCTGGAACCCGCAGGTCTCGGCGACCAGCAGGTCGGGGTGCGTCCACAGGTCCTCCACGGCGTCGGGGCGCCACAGGTTCGACGGGGCGTCCAGGCCATCGGCCCTGATCCGGGTAGCCACGGCCCCCCACAGGGCGTCGACCTCGGCACGCACCTCCGGCCAGTCGTACATGGGCAGGCCGGCCACCGGGATGCCGGGCCGACCGGTCACCACCGACGCACCGCGGTCCACGTCGGTTCGGCATCGGGAACCGGTCCGTAGTCCCAGTACTTGGTGCCGGACAGCACGACCTCGCCCATCGACCGCACCCCTCCGGGAAGGCGGCCGTTGTGGATCCGCACGTCGCGGTACAGCGTGGGCGACATCCGCACCGCTCCCCGGTGGACGTCGCTACCCCGCCAGTCCTCGGCGTCGGACGGCACCGAGTGCAGCACCAGGTTGGCCCAGAAGCCGTCGTGCATCTCGATCGTCGAATAACTGGCGATCCCCGGGTACCGGCGGAACTCGGCCGTCAACCGGGCGTCCAGGTCGTCGATCGGATCGGCATCCGGGCCGAGGCCGCCCTCGGACGCCGGGCGGCGGCTCCCGAAGAACCCCACCACCTCCAGGTCGCACCCGTCGACCAGGCGGTCCAGGTCGCACGGCACCAGCCGACGCTTCAGGCCGTGCACCCACCAGATGATCGGCTCGTAGGCCACGACGTCGGTCGAACCGTCGGCCCACAGGTGGGCCAGCGCCCGGACGTCCTGGAGCATGTAGGCCAGTAGCCCCCGGTCGGCCGCGTAGAGCCCGGTGTCGGTGCACGGCCGACCGTCCACCACCTCGTCGGGCCCGATGGCCACCGGTTCCGGTCCAGATTCCACAGTCGCGGAGTCTACGAACGGCCACC
>CAYWBE010000237.1:0-2838 GCA_964456295.1 uncultured Candidatus Nemicrothrix sp. | reverse complement strand
CGGATGGTGATCTCGTCGGTCAACGTCCGGACCGACACCGACTCGGCGATGGCCCGGTCGACGCCCGGGTCCACGACCGCGGCGTCATCGACCCACGGTTCCCAGGCCCCGGTGGCCACGATGGCGCCGACCGCAACGGCGGCCAGCATCACGACGATCAGGATCTTCCTCACTGGCCGTCTCCTCCGTCCATCAGGTTCCGTTCGCTGATGCAGTCGCGGATGTCGTCGATGTCGAGGTCGCCATCAGGGCCGGAGAAGTTCTCCCCCGGTCCGAGGGAACCGTCGGCGTCAGGGACCGGGTCGCTGACCGTCCAGCCCTTGCCCCGCAGGCAGTCGATCATCTCGATGAACTGCTCGTTGTCCTCCCGGATCTGCTCCGGAGTCCGACTGACCCGGGAAGTCTGGAACTCCTGCATGGCGGTGACGATGCCCGACTGGGCCGCACACCGCGTGAGCGCCTCGATGTACTCCGGCTGGTTGACCGGGTCCTCGGGCCCCAGGGCGGCATCCGGTGGGCCGATGAAGGCGGTCCCCTCGGCCTCCAGGCACTTGTTGAACTCCTCGAGGGCGTCCATCATCCTGAGGCCGGCCGGGACCTCCTCCTCGGCCAGCGGAATCGTCTCCTTGACCGTTTCGGCCACCGTGGTCGTGGTCTCCAGCGGCTCGGGCTCGGGGACCGCGTCCATGCTGGTCTCCGAGGCAGTGGCCTCCTCGACGCCCGTCGACGGTGCGTCGGTGGTGGGGGCCCCCGTCGTGGAGGTGCTCTCCGTCGTGGTGGTGGGAGCGGCGGTCGTGGCCGGGGCCGCCGTCGTGGACACCACGATCTGGGACGGGGCGTCCTCGGACAGGATGGTCACGGTGCGCGATGCCTCGTCGCCACCACCTCCCCCGCATCCCATGGCCACCAGGGTCGACAGCCCCAACAGTGCCGGTAGCAGCCGTTGCGTTCGGATCATCTGGTCACTCCCCATCTTCCCGGGCCAACGCGATCTCGCTCACGCAGTCTCGGATGTCGTTGGTCGCGAACCCGCCATCGGGCCCGGAGAACTCGTCGCCCGGCTGCAGGAGACCGTCCGCGTCGGGACGCAGTTCGCCGACCTGCCACCCCAGGCCACGCAGGCAGTCCACCAGGTCGAGGAAGTCCTCGTTCTCCCTCCGGATGTCCTCAGGCGTCAGGTCCGACCGGGAGGCCTGGAAGTCCTGGAACGCCTCGGAGATGCCGGTCCGGCTGTTGCAGAGCTGCAGGGCCTGGAGGTACCCGGGCTGGTTGACGGGAGCATCGGGGCCCTGCGCCGCATCGGGTAGGCCGATCCACTCGTGGCCCTCCGACGCCAGGCACCCGTTGAACTCGTCGAGGGCGCCCAGCAGCTTCACGCCGGAGTTCACGTCCTCCTCGGCCAACGGCACCGTCTCCTTGACCACCTCCACGACCGTGGTGGTCACCACCTCGACCTCGGCCCCCTCCCCTGCCTGATCATCGGCCACCGGGTCATCAGATGCCGGATCATCATTCGAGGGGTCGTCAGCCACCGGCTCGTCAGCCCCGCCGATCACCGTCGAGGTGGTCTCCGGCGCCGTCGCCTCGGAGGAGGACGTCATGTCCGACGAAGAGGTGGCGGGGGCGGAGGCCTGGGATTCCTCGGGATCGGCCGTCGGCAGGCTCGTGGTGGCCGTGGCGAATCCGGCGGGAACGACGATCTGGGTGGCCCGGTCGGCAGTCAGGACCACCACGGTGCGTCCAGTTCCGTTCGCCGTGGTGCTGGTGGACGTACAGGCGGCCCCCACCGAGGCGGCGACGACCGAAGCGGCGAGAAGCACGACGGGGGCGACCCGCCACCGGGTGAGGTGGTCCATCGGGCGTAAACGCTAACGAATGCCATGTGAGCGACGGGTATCAGGACCATGAGGACCCGGTGATGGCCGGGCCTCCGCCCCCGTGGACCGTCACCGGATCTCCACCCCCGGCCTCATGGCCCTAGCCTCGGCACGTGGCCGACTTCTTCCAGAACGGCGTGATCGCCACGCTCCACGACCTCGGGCGGCGACCCACCGCGGACCTCGAGCAGGAACTCAAGTCCTGGAGCGCCGACCAACCCATGTCCCTGGTCATCCCGTGCCTGGTGTCGGACCTGGACGGCCCGGCCATCCGGGGCATCATCGACCAGTTGGCCGCGGTCCCCTACCTGGACGAGGTGGTGATCGGCCTGGACCGGGCCGATGCCGATGGCTTCGCCCGGGCCCGCGAGAGGTTCGCGCGACTGGGGCAGCACCACCGCATCCTCTGGAACGACGGACCCCGGCTGAAGGCCATTCGATACGAGTTGGAAGCCCACGGCCTGTCCACCGGACAGCCCGGCAAGGGTCGCAACGTCTGGTTCTGCCTCGGCCACTTCCTGGCCTCGGGACGTGGCCGCATCGTGGCGCTCCACGACGCCGACATCCGTGACTATGACCGCTCCCTGCCGGCCCGGCTCCTGTATCCGGTGGCCCATCCGGCAACCCGCTTCGGATTCGCCAAGGGCTACTACCACCGGGCCTCGGGGGACGGCGTGGGCCCCGACCGCCTGTTCGGTCGGGTCACCCGCCTCTTCGTGACTCCGCTGGTCCGGGCACTGGCGCTGACGTTCGGCGACCAGGGCTACCTCGGGTACCTGGACAGCTTCCGGTACCCCCTGGCCGGGGAGTGCGCCATGTCCACCGAGGTGGCCGAGACCCTCCGGGTGCCATCGGACTGGGGTTTCGAGATCGGAGTGCTGGCCGAGGTGTACCGCCACTTCCCCACCACCCGGGTGTGCCAGGTCGACGTGGCCGACGGCTACGACCACAAGCACCGCGA
>CAYWBE010000236.1:0-2843 GCA_964456295.1 uncultured Candidatus Nemicrothrix sp. | reverse complement strand
CCATCGAGATCGCCGGTCGTGACATCGTCGAGGCCCACACCAAGGCCTGCATGGATGCCGGTCTGGCCATCTCGGGCACCAACGCCGAGGTGATGCTCGGCCAGTGGGAGTTCCAGATCGGCCCGGTGGACACGGTGGCCGTGGCCGACCAGGTCTGGATGGCCCGCTACCTGCTCTACCGGGTGGCTGAGGACTTCGGCGTGGACGCCTCGGTGGCCGCCAAGCCCATCAAGGGCGACTGGAACGGTGCCGGTGCGCACACCAACTTCTCGACCAACGCCATGCGCGAGGGCTACGACGCCATCATCACGGCATGTGAGTCCCTGGGTGCCGAGGGCAAGCCGGCCGAGCACATCGCCGGCTACGGCCTCGGGTCCGAGGAGCGCCTCACCGGGGCGCACGAGACCCAGCGCTTCGACCAGTTCAGCTACGGCGTGTCGGACCGTGGCGCCTCGATCCGCATCCCGTGGCAGGTCCACCTGGACCAGAAGGGCTACATCGAGGACCGTCGTCCCAACGCCAACATGGACCCGTACGTGGTCACCCGGCTGATCACCAACACCTGTTGTGAGGCACTGGCCGGCTGACCGGTCGCTTCTCCGTTCGGTGCCCCGGGCCACGGCCCGGGGCACCGGTGGTTTTCCGGCCCGGTCGCTTTCGCCCGGCTTTCATGATCGGGCCCTCCAGTGGCCCTCATCGTCTCCTCACACGGTCGCCGCATGGTTGTTCCCGTGCCACCAGCCGTTGGTGGCCGTGGAGCCCGGAACGATGGGTCCGGGGGACTGGAGAAGCAGATGAGGAAGCGGATGACGATCAGGGTGGTGGCCGCCGCGGTGTCGCTGGTGGCCGGTTCGGTGCTGGTGGCCACGCTGTCACCGTTCGGAACGGCGGGCGCTGATCCGGTGTCCCGGGTCTCCGCCGATGGTGGGGAGCGGGCGTTGGAGATGCGGGAGCACTTCGCGGCCCACCGGGGGACCGACCACGGGGGTTCCGGCTACCGCCACAAGGCCGGTGACCTCCGGAAGGGCGATCGGATGGAGCACCCGGGCAGGCCCCGGGCGCGACGGGCCCACTTCGCCGGCCAGGTGGCCGACTTCCTGGACATGGACCGCCACGATCTCGGTAGGGCCCTGCGCGACGGGGCGACCCTGGCTGAACTGGCCGGTGACCGGACCGATGCGTTGGTAGCCGAACTGGTGGCCACGGCGTCCGAGCGAATCGAGCAGGCGGTGGCCGCCGGGAAGCTGGACCGCGACCGGGCCGACGAGATCCTGGCCGGCGCCGAGGCCCGGGCCACGGCCCGGGTCAACGGCCTGACCGGCAGAGGCCCGTCGGTACGCTGAACCCATGAACCGTGTCCGCCTCGCCCTGGTGCAGGTCGACACGGTGGTCGGTGACCTGGACGGGAACGTCGACCGGATCCTGACCACCCTCGACGAGGTGGCCGGGTGCGACCTGGCGCTCTATCCCGAGATGGCGGTGACCGGGTACCCCCTCGAGGACCTGGTCCACAAGCCCGGCTTCGTGGCCCGAAGTCGCGAGGCCGTCGAGCGGGTGGCCGCGGCGAGTGGGTCGTGCACCCTCGTCGTGGGGTTCGCCGACGGTCCGTCCGACGGGGGATCGGATGGGCCGGCCCACAACGCGGTGGCCATCTGCCACGGCGGTCGGATCGTGGGGACGTACCACAAGGAGTGCCTCCCGACCTACGACGTGTTCGACGAGGCTCGAGATTTCGCCCCGGGGGCCGGACCACTGTCCCTGTACCGGATCGGCGGTGTCCGGGTCGGCCTGGCCATCTGCGAGGACCTGTGGGTGGCCGGTGGCCCGGTGGAGCGCCTGGTGGCCGGAGGTGCCGACCTGATCGCCACGGTGAACGGGTCGCCCTACCACCTGGGCAAGCAGGCGGCCCGCGAGTCGGTGGTGGCCGCCACGGCAGCCTCGTCGGGACGACCGGTGGCCTACCTCAACCTGGTGGGGGGGCAGGACCAGTTGGTCTTCGACGGTGGGTCGATGGTGGCTGGCCCCTCGGGTCGCATCGTGGCCCGGGCTCCCCAGTTCGACGAGGCCGTGCTGGTCGTCGATGTCGACGTCGACGTGGACCGGGACGGTGGACCGACCGGTGGGGACCACCTCCCGGTCGTGGAGGTCTCCAGCCCGGTCGAGCGTCACGACCACCTGGTGGCGCCACCGATGCCACCGTTGGGAGAGGAGGCCGAGCTCTACGGCGCCCTGGTGGCGGCCACCCGTGGCTACGTCCACAAGAACGGGTTCACCGACGTGTGTCTCGGCCTCTCGGGAGGCGTCGACTCGGCGCTGGTGGCCGCCATCGCCGCCGACGCCCTTGGACCCGACCACGTCCACGCCGTCCTCATGCCATCCCGCTACTCCAGTGACCATTCGGTGGTCGATGCCGAGGCCCTGGTGGCCGCCCAGGGCATCGACTCGCTGGTGCTCCCCATCGAGGAGGCCCATGTGGCCCTGGCCGGGGTGCTGGCCGAGGGCATCGAGGGTGGGCCGGTCGGCGTCACCGACGAGAACCTGCAGTCGCGGATCCGGGGCCTCCTGCTGATGGGCCTGTCCAACGCCCATGGATGGATGGTGTTGACCACCGGGAACAAGAGCGAGTCGGCGGTCGGCTACTCCACGCTGTACGGCGACACCGCCGGGGCCTACGCGGTGATCCGTGACCTCTACAAGACCCGGGTGTACGACCTGTGTCGGTGGCGCAACGAACGGGAACCGGGGCTGGCCGGTCGACCGGTGATCCCCGACCACATCCTCACCAAGGCCCCGTCGGCCGAACTCCGGCCCGACCAGACCGACGACCAGAGCCTGCCTCCCTA
>CAYWBE010000235.1:0-2844 GCA_964456295.1 uncultured Candidatus Nemicrothrix sp. | reverse complement strand
CGGTGACCACGTTGCCGTTGACGTGCACGCCGGCGATGCCGCCCCTGGCGAACAGTCGTCGGGCCAACTCGTCGGTCGGCGTGTCGCCGAGAATCTCGTCACCGGCCCGGAAGCGCTCGTGGCCCATGCCGGTGAGGGCACGGTTGGTCTCGTACCGGACGACCCCGGCTCGCGACGACGGCTTGGTGACGACGGTGATCGGCTGGCCCATGGCCGGGCAGGCTAGCGGTCGACGTGGGGCGCCGGGTCTCTGTCGGGCGGGGCACCCGCCCCTGTCTCCACCACGGGATCCGGGGTTTCCCCGATGGCCGGCGGGTCGGCCATGGTCCGGGCCACCTCCCGGTCCACCCGGTGGAGGGCCCCGGCCAGGCCGATGGAAGCCAGGGCCAGCACGGTGTGCACCACCTTGAAGCCCACGTCGTGGTCGCCGAACAGCAGCCCGCCACCCCGCACCGTCCAGAACACGATGGTCCACAGGCAGAACACGGCCACCAGACGGGTCGACCCGAGCGGGCGTCGGTGCCAGAGCCCGAGCGGCACCGTGGCCACCAGGGCAGCCAGCACGAGGAAGACGAGCGCCACCACGATCCTCCAGGTGCGGGCACCGACGGTCAGGTCCCCGTCGCCGACCACGTTGCGGATCCGCCCCACCCAGACCACGGCCGTCCAGGCCACGGACAGCCAGAGCAGCCGTACCAGTCCACGCATGCTCGACCACATGGTGGAAAACGGTACCGCCGGTCAGAACAGGCGGACCACCCCGGGTCGGTCCCGCGCCGGTTCGCCGACCGACGGGAGCCCGTCCATGAACGACCACGACCGGCGGTGGTAGGTGGTGGCCCCCCGGTCGGCCAACGCCTTCCGGTGGGCGGGGCTGGGATAGCCCTTGGAGGACGCGAACCCGTAGCCCGGAAAGCGGTCGTCGGCCTCGCGCATGATCCGGTCCCTGGTGACCTTGGCCACCACCGACGCCGCGGCGATGGACAGGCTGGTGGCGTCGCCCCGCACGATGGTCCGGGCCCGCCCCCCACCTACGAAGTCCCAGTTGCCGTCCAGGAGGACCCGGTCGACCTCGACGCCCAGGCCGTCCAGCGCCCGCCGGGCGGCCAGACGCTGAGCCGCCGACATCCCCAACTCGTCGCACTCGTCGTTGCTGGCGTGCCCCACCGACCAGGCGGCCGCCCACCCGGTGATCCGGTCGATCAGGGCCTCCCGCTCCGGCTCGGTGAGCATCTTCGAGTCCCGGACCCCGGTGATCCGACGCTCGCGGTTCACCACCACGGCGCCCACGGTCAGCGGACCGGCCCACGACCCCTTCCCCACCTCGTCCATGCCGGCCACCACGCCATGTCCCTCGGCCCACAGCGACCGTTCGGCATCCAGCCCGGGGGCCCTTCCCTGGAGTGCGGCCCTCATCCGGGTCCGTCCGGCCATGCCCCGACCCTACGTCCCACCCGGGTGGGGAGGGTCAGATGAACGAGCCGCCATCGGCCGGCGACGACCCGGTCCGCATCCGACCGGCCGGAGCGGCCAACAGGGCCTCCCCGGAGGATGCGGTGGTCGAGAAGGCCCGATCCAGGCCCGGGACCCGGAGGACCGGTGGGCACGCCACCTCCGGTCTCCCGGACGGATCCACCGGGTGGGGTTCGACCTCCCAGAGCAGGGCCGGCCGCTCTCCGTGCCACCGGACGGCCAGGCCCAGGCGCCCCACCGGGGTGGCCAGGCCGTGGACCTCGATGGGCTGGCCCAGCCACTCGTCGGGCACGTCCACCAGGAGGTCCAGCCCATCAGTCGAGGTGACGACCAACCGCCCGGCGAGGCCTCGCAACTCGGTTGCCGGACCGGTGGCCATGCTCCCGGCCGGGTCGCCGGGCGGCGCCACCGGCCCGGATGCGGCGATGGTTCGGGCGTCGGCGGCCGCCGTGTGATCGCCCAGCGCATCGAACAACCCGGCGAGAACACCCACGGAACGTCGTACCGCGGGCCCGTCACCACCGGCCCGGATGATGCCCTCCAACGCTCCGGCCAGGTCACCGTCGAAGAGGGTCGGGTCCCCGGTCAACTCCCACAGTTGCGCGGTGGCCCCCAGACGGGCCGAACCACCCTCCGGGGAACCGGCGTCCCGGGGACCGGCGGCCAGCCGGCGGGCCGCCTCGGTGGCGAACCCCCAGCGGGCCAGCTCGACGGCCACGGCGGGTGACGGCTCGGCCAGCACCAGGTCCACCAGGAGGCGGTGGACATCGGTCCCATCGGGCAGGTCGACGGTGGCCGCACCCTCGAGACGGTTCCCCCAACCAGCGACGACCCGCTCGACCGACGGCAGGACGGCCGAAGGGTTGTCGACCAGGTCGCCGGCCGGGACGGCGAACCGGAGCGCAGAGCGGTGGGGCAGCGGGACGACCACGGCACCGGCCGCCGCTCCGATCCGGCAGCGGACCGGATCGGGAACGGTGGCCACGGCCAGCCCACCGGTGACCTCCTCCCACAGGTCCCCGCCCGCGTCCACCAGGGCGAAGCGTCCCGGGTCACGGTCCACCACGACCGCCGGCGTCCCGTCGGCGATCAGCCGTCGACCGTCCACGGCCAGACGGCGGACCCGCCCGCCCGCCGCGGCCTGGACGGTGACGGCCACGGCCACCGGAACCGGCGTCTCGTTGGCCAGCTCGACGACCACTGCCGGACCCGCCGACCCGTCGGCCTGGGCCGCCCAGGTGGTGGCCACCACGTCACCGCCCGACACCCGCATCCGGGTCTCCAGTACCGGCCCCACCCCCGGTCGGACCTGACGTACCGCGGCCTCCACGGCCGGGGCGTACCAACGGTCGTCGGCGCCGACCCACCACT
>CAYWBE010000234.1:0-2844 GCA_964456295.1 uncultured Candidatus Nemicrothrix sp. | reverse complement strand
GCGATCAGGTTGTCGATGAGGATGGCCATCAGGTACTCCTGCCGCTCGAAGGCCCTGATCTCAGCCTCGTAGGCGGCGATCCGTTCCTGCAGCTCCCCCCTGACGTCCTCCTTGGCGGCGATCCGACGATCCAGCACACGGATCGACGACTCCAGTTCCCGCTGCCTGGCCTGGGCATCGGCGATGGCGTCGTCGGCCGACAGGGCCACGTCCTCCAGGTCCGACTCCAGGGCCCGGAGCCGGTCCACCATGTCGCCACGATCGCCGGTGACCGAATCCAGGATGGCGGCACGACGCACGCCGGCCGTGAGGTCCTCGGCCTCCAGCAGGCTGCCCGGCCGGATCCGTCCGATGTACACGTCGACAGCCAGTTCCTGGATGCGCCGCCGTAGCTCGGTCACCTCGCCCGAGATCTCCTCGGCCTGCACCCACCGGAGGGTGGCTTCGGCCTCGGCGGCCTCGATGGCCTGGCGGGCCGCGAGGATCCTGGCCTCCTGGAGGGCCACCGCATCGTCGAGGGCGTGCAGGGCGTCGGACACCTCGTCGTCGGCTGCCTCCACCAAATGGAGGGCCTGAGCGGCCTCGGCGGCCTGCCCCTTGGCCGCCTCGCGCTTGTCACGCGCCTCGCGGATGGACTCCGTGTCCTTGACCGCTCCGGCCGGAACGGCCAGGAGGGCCACCGCCAGGACGAGGACGGCGCTTCCCAGGAGTCGTCGTCCGGGTGAGAGCAGGGAGGTCGGGTCGGGTCGCAACGGCACGGTGGAGGTCGGGAGGGGTCCCGGCGGAGAGGGTACCCGTGGGCCGATCCGCCGATGAGGGCACCCATCGACACTGGTTGGGCTGGTTCCATCGGCCCCGGAGGCGGGTGGTAGACCAAGGCCGATGACCTCGACCGATCGACCACTGGCCGACCTGCGCGTCCTGGACCTGGCCGACGCCCGCGGCGACCTGTGTGGCCGGATGCTGGCCAATCTGGGGGCTGACGTCCTGAGGATCGAGCCGCCCGGTGGCGTGGCATCCCGTGGACGCACCCCGGTGGACGATCAGGGCCGTTCACTGCACTTCGCGGTACGCAACGCCGACAAACGCTCGGCCGTGCTGGACCTGGAGGATCCCCACGACCGAGGGCGGTTCACGGCGCTGGCCGCAGAGGCCGACGTGGTCGTCGAGTCGTGGGCACCGGGAACCATGGCGGGCCTCGGCATCGGGCCCGATGTGCTCCTGGCGGCCAATCCGGACCTCGTCGTGGTGTCGCTCACCGACTTCGGCCAGAACGGACCCGACCGGGACCTCGTGTCCACCGATGACGTGGTCTTCGCCCTGTCGGGCTGGCAGGCGCTCAGCGGCGTGCCCCACAAGCCCCCGCTCCTTCTTCCGGGGGCACTACCCAGCGATGCCCTCGGGCTACTGGGGGCCTTCGCCGTCCTGGTGGCCCTCGTCCACCGGGCCCGGGGGGCCGGAGGCCAGCACATCGACGTGTCGTCCCTCGAGGCCATGGCCCAGATGAACTCCTGGGGCCTGGTCAGTGCGAGTGACTCGCTCCGGCGTGGCTCCACGCCGCCGACTGTCCGGGCCGGCGACAGCCCCATGTACCCGACCTTCGACTGCGCGGACGGGAAGGTCCGCTGCGTGGTGATGTCCCCCGGCCAGTGGCGCGCCCTCTGGGAGTGGATGGGCTCGCCCGACGACTTCGCCGACGACTTCTGGGCCAGCTACATCAACCGGATCAGGAACGCCGACATCATCAACCCGATGTACGCGGCACACTGGGCAACCCTTCCCATGATCGAGGGATGTCGGGAGGCCCAGCGACGTGGCGTGGTGGCCACCCCCCTCCTGGCGCCAGCCGACATCCTGGCCGACGAGCACTACCGGTCCAGGGGGACGTTCGCCACCGCCGAGGTGCTCCCCGGGGTGGTCGCCCCGGTGGTGTCCGGACCACTCGAGATCGACGGCGTACGGATCGGCCACCGCCAGCGGGCCCCGGAGGTCGGGGAACACGAGGCCCGCTTCGACGGGCAACCCTTCGTCCACCGGTCCTCGCTGGGCCCGGCCGCCGACCTCCCGCTCCGGGGCCTGAAGGTGGCCGACTTCGGGCACGGTGGGGTGGGCGTCGAGTGCGGACGGATGCTGGCCGAGTACGGGGCCGACGTGGTCAAGGTGGAGAGCCACGCCTACCCCGACTTCATTCGGATCATCCTCGGCGGGGAGATGAGCGGCCCGTTCGCCTCGTCCAGCCGCACCAAGCGCTGCCTCGGGCTGGACCTCAAGCACCCGGAAGCCGCCGAGGTGGTGGAGCGCCTCGTGGCATGGGCCGACGTCCTGGTGGAGAACAACTCGACGGGCACCATGGACGCCCTGGGGATCGGCTGGGACGACGTCCACGCCATGAACCCCGGTGCCGTCATGATGTCCAGCCAACTGATGGGGTCCCGTGGGGTGCAGGCCGACTGGACGGGCTACGGCCCGACCATTCAGACGGCCGGTGGACTGAGCTGGTTGTGGGCCTTCGACGACGGCGAGGGGCCCCCCGGGAGCAACGCCATCCACCCCGACCACCTGGCCGGACGGATCGGAGCGCTGGGTGCCCTGGCGTCGATCATCGGGCGGGACCGCGGGGCGACGGGCACCCATGTGGAGGTGGCCCAGGTCGAGGCCCTGATGGCCACCCTGGCCGACGAGTTCCTGGCCGAGGCCCTGGAGCCGGGAAGCGTGCATCCCCGGGGGAACTCGTCCCCCGAGGGGGCCCCGTGGGGCACCTTCCCCTGTTCCGGCGACCAGCGGTGGGTCGTGGTGTGCGTGAGGGACGACGTGGACTGGGCGGGACTCCGCCGTGCCATGGGC
>CAYWBE010000233.1:0-2856 GCA_964456295.1 uncultured Candidatus Nemicrothrix sp. | reverse complement strand
CGTTGGACGCCGACACCGTGGTGTTCGACAACGAGCTCACGCCGGCCCAGCAGGGAAACCTGGAGGCCGTCCTCAAGCGTTCGGCACTGGACCGCACGGCGGTCATCCTCGACATCTTCGCCCAGAACGCCAGCAGCCCGGAGGGACGGGCCCAGGTGGAGCTGGCCCAGCTCCGCTACCGGCTGCCCCGGCTCCGGCGATCGGGGAAGACGTTCAGCCAGCAGGGCGGCGGCATCGGGACCCGGGGGCCCGGCGAGACCCAGTTGGAGGTCGACCGGCGACGCCTCATGCGTCGGGTCACCCGGCTGGAGTCCGACCTCAAGCGCATCCGCAGGAACCGTTCGACCCAGTCCAAGGCCCGGCGCCGCACCAGCAACCGGGCGGTGGCCATCGTGGGCTACACCAATGCCGGCAAGTCAACCCTCCTGAACCGGCTGACCGACGCCGGTGTCCTCGTGGAGGACCGGCTCTTCGCCACCCTGGACGCCACGACCCGCCGCCTCCAGCTGCCCGGCGGAGAGGCCGTGTACGTGAGCGACACCGTGGGCTTCATCCGCAAGCTGCCCCACCAGCTCGTCGAGGCGTTCAAGTCCACGCTGGACGTGGTGGTCGACGCCGACCTGCTTGTCCACGTGGTCGATGCGTCCGACGCCGACCCCGCGGGGAGCATCGCGGCGGTCCGGACCGTGCTCGACGAGATCGGGGCCGGCGCGGTGCCCGAGTTGTACGTGTTCAACAAGGCCGACGTGGATCCGTCGGCTGCCCGACGGCTCGTGGACCGTGAGCCCGGCTCGGTGGCCGTGTCGTCGACCACCGGGGAGGGGATCGACGACCTGCTGGCCGTGGTGGCCCGTCGACTCCGCCGCCAGACCATCGTCGCCGAGCTGGCCGTGCCCTACGACCGGGGTGACGTGCTGGCCATGGCCCACCGGGAGGGTGAGGTCCTGGAGTCCACCGAGTCCGAGGACGGGTGGAGGATCCTGGTCCGGGTCGACGAGGGGTCGGCCGGACGCCTGGCCGGGTTCCGGGTCGACCAGCCGACCGACGGGGACGCGGAGCGGGTCGACGGGGCAGGATGACGTCGTGAGCCCGATTCCCGAGCCGACCGGCTTCGTTCCGCCGCCGTATCCCTTCGACGTTCCCGCTGACGTGGTCGAGATCGCATCGGCCGTCGACGGGGGAGCCGTCGACCTGTCCCGTGGCGTGCCGTGTGACCCGGTGCCCGACGTGGTGGCCGACGCCCTGGCCGAGCCGGACCCGGCCCGGCCCTACCCGCCGTCGGTGGGCACGCCCGACCTGCTCGACGCGGTGGCCGGCTGGTGCGACCGGCGCCTCGGAGTGTCCCTGGAGCGCACCCAGATCGGGGCCTGCGTCGGCACCAAGGAGCTGGTCACCGGCCTGCCCCACCTGCTGCGTCTCAGGAATCCCGAGCGGGACACCGTGCTGTACCCGGCGGTGGCCTACCCGTCCTACGAGATGGGGGCGACCCTTGCCGGGTGCCGCGGGGTCCCCGTGCCACTGGACGACCAGTGGCGGATCGACCTCTCGGCCATCGACGAGGCCGACGCCGCCCGGGCGCTCTGCCTGTGGGTGAACACGCCCGGCAACCCGGCCGGGGCCCTGGACGACCTTGGCGCGGCGGCCGACTGGGGTCGGGCCCGTGGCGTGCCGGTGGTGTCCGACGAGTGCTACGTGGAGTTCACCTGGAGTGGTGCTCCACGGTCGGTGCTCCAGCACGGGACCGAAGGCGTGCTGGCCGTCCACTCGTTGTCCAAGCGCTCCAACCTGGCCGGCCTGCGGGTCGGCTTCTACGCAGGGGACCCCGACCTGGCCTGGTACCTGCGAGAGACCCGTCGCCACCAGGGCTTCCTGATCCCCGGCCCGGCCCAGGCGGCCGGTGCCGCGGCCCTGGCCGACCAGGCCCACGTCGACCTGCAGGCCGAGCGCTACCGGAGCCGCCTCGGATCCCTGGTGGAGGTGCTGGGAGCCCTCGACCTGGAGGCCACCATGCCCGAGGGCGGCTTCTACCTGTGGGTATCGGCCCCGGGCGGCGACGATCTGGCCCTCGTCCGCCGGTTGGCCTCCGAACTGGGGGTCCTGACCAGCCCGGGGACGACCTTCGGTCCCGACGGCGCCGGGTTCGTCCGGATCGCCGCGGTGGTGCCCGACGACCGTCTGGCCGTCGTCCGCGCCCGGGCCGGCCTGTCCTGACCCGAGGGCGGGGGTCGGGGTCGGAGCCACCCGAGGCCCGTCCAACCTGTTCCGGCCGTCCGCCGGTCCGCCGGTAGCCTCGGTCCATGACCACCGATCCTTCCCACGCCGACCTCAGGGCCCGGGTCGACGCCCTCTGGGAGGCCCGTGACGGCCTTTCTCCCGACGACGCCGAGGCCGTTGCCACCATCCACGCCGCCATCGACCTGCTCGATACCGGGGCGGCCCGGGTCGCCGAGCCGGATGGCTCGGGAGGCATCGTCGTCAACGAGTGGCTGAAGCTGGCCATCCTCCTGCTGTTCCGGGTCTCCCAGATGGAGACCATCGAGGTGGGGCCGTTCGAGTTCGCCGACAAGATCCCACTGAAGACCGACTGGATGGACCGGCAGGTCCGCGTGGTGCCCGGCGCCCAGGCCCGGTGGGGCAGCTACCAGGGCCCCGGCGTGGTGATGATGCCCAGCTACACCAACATCGGCGCCTGGGTGGGCGACAACACCATGGTCGACACGTGGGCCACCGTCGGCTCGTGTGCCCAGATCGGCCGGAACGTCCACCTCTCCGGTGGCGTCGGCATCGGCGGCGTGTTGGAGCCGCCGAACGCCGTCCCGGTGGTGATCGGCGACGACTGCCTGATCGGGAGTCGTT
>CAYWBE010000232.1:0-2873 GCA_964456295.1 uncultured Candidatus Nemicrothrix sp. | reverse complement strand
CTTCTAATCCACCGGTCGCAGGTTCAAATCCTGCCGGGGGCACGATTCACCTGATCCCCGAGGACGGGTCGCCCATGTCTGACGTGAATACCGGTTCGGCTACCGAAGCCGGTGACGAGATGAAGACCATGGGTCTGTACCACCACGTCGACCGGGTGGCCAACGAGCTCAGAGAGCTCGGAGCCGATGACGGCGGACCGCTCGACCCGGCTGACCTGTCGACCTTCGACCAGCTCCACTACCACGGCACCGAGGCCGTCGACCTCGCCGTCCGCCACCTCGGGATCGACGACACCAGCCGGGTACTGGAAATCGGATCCGGCCTGGGCGGCCCCGCCCGGTGGATCGCCGCGACCACCGGGGCCACCGTCACCGCCCTGGAGCTCCAGGAGGACCACCACCTCGCGGCGGCCGACCTGACGGCCCGCTGTGGCCTGGTCGACCGGGTGGTCCACGTGTGCGGTGACGCGTTGGCCCACGACTGGGGAGCCCAGCAGTTCGACGCCGTGGTCAGTTGGCTGGCGCTGTACCACATTCCCGATCGACCCCTGCTCCTGGACCGGATCCGGTCGGTTCTGCCGGCTGGTGGCCACGTGTACGTCGAGGACCTGTGCGCCGGGCCGGCCCTGGTTGACGCCGACCGGGACGAACTGGCGACCGACCTCGCCGCCTCGCACCTCCCGGACCTCGACTGCTACCGGGCCGAGTTCAGCGAGGCCGGTTTCGAGGTCGTCTCGTGCGACGACATGACCGGGGACTGGGCGGCGTTCACCCGGGCCCGCCTCGAGGCCTACGACGCCCAGTGGGACCGGCACCTCCGGGTCCACGGACCCGAGGTCATCGCGACCCTCCGGGCCTTCTACGCGCAGATGGTGCGCCTGTTGGGCGACGGCACGGTGGCCGGCGCCCGGCTCCTCGCCCGGCGAACCTGACGCCCGACCGGCCCGGGCTCAGCCGTCCCGGTGGCGCAGGAGGAAGTCCCGCACCGGACCCAGCACCCGGTCGGGAGCCTCGATCAGGATCGAGTGCTTCAGGTCGTCGAGGATCACCAACTCGGAGTCGGGCAGTTGCTCGGCGATGAAGCGGTTCAGGCGGGGGTTGCAGCCCCCGTCGAACTCGCCGGTCATCACCAGGCATGGACAGGCCACCTCGTGGAGCCACGGCGCCATCTCGGCCCCGGCGTACACGTCGAACACGCTGAGGAACACGTCCGCCGGGGTGCCCAGGACCTGTTCGATGCGGTTCTGGATGGCGTCCGGCCTTGCCTCGATGAACTCGTCGGTGTACCAGCGGTCCAGCAGGGTGCCCAGCACCGGCTCCACGCCCTCGGCCCGCATCTTCGCCACCACACCCTTGACCTTGGCGCTGTCGTCGTCGGTCCGGCCGGCGGCCGTGGACAGCAGCACGACGCTGGCCGCGTGCCCGGGGTGAGCCCGGGCGTAGGCGGGGCCGATCTGGCCGCCCAGGGAGTGGCCGATCACGTGGATGCGGTCGTGGCCGAGGTGCACCCGGAGCGCCTCGAGGTCGTCCACCAGGTCGTCCAGCGAATAGGGCACCGGTGGGATCGGGCTCTCGCCGTGGCCTCGCAGGTCGTAGCGGATGCAGGTGAAGTGCTCCTCGAGCCCGGGGAGCAGTCCGTCCCACGTGACCCGGCGGCTACCGATGCCGTGGACCATGTACAGCGGCGGTCCCGCTCCGGAGACGGTGTAGGAGACGTCGATGGCGGCCACGGTGGTCCCTCCGATGGTCTTGCCGGTAGCAGCTACTTGTCGGACATCAGCTCGCCGCCGACGCCCCAGTCCTCGCGGTCTACCTCGTTGATGACCACGTGCAGGCGGTCGCCCGGACCGCCGCACGCTCGGACGAACCCGTCGGTGAGCTCGCGGACCAGGTCGCGCTTCTGGTCGACGGTGCGGCCGGGGAACATCTCGACTCGGATGATGGGCATGGGTCGGCTCCTGGGTGGATCAGCGGAACGGTCAGTCTGTCCTATGCGGCGGCGGCGACCTGCTGCAGGTGGGGGAGCACCTCGGTGGCGAAGCGCTCCATGGCCTCCAGGTGCTCAGTCTGGGGCTGGCCCAGGTTGGAGCTCAGGATCACCTCGTCGATGCCCGCCTCGGCGTATTCGGCCAGGCGGTCGACCATCTCCTCGGCCTGGCAGATGACGAGGTTCTCCTCGAGTTCCTCGATGGTCTGGGCCCGGGGCAGGGGCTCCACGTCGCCGTGGCTGACGATGCCCGGTCCGGTGAACACGTTGTCGAAGCGGCTGTAGTAGTCGTGGGCCATCTGGACCATCCGACGGGTGTGGGCCTCGGACTCGGTGCAGCAGATGACCCGCGACATCATGATCCGCAGGTTCCGGCCGGCCTCACCCATCTCGGCCTTGGCCTCCTTGTGGGCGGCGATCTGGGCCCGGAACAGCTCCGGCTCCCCGGCCAACGGGGTGGTCTGGATGTCGAATCCCCGTTTCGTGTACGCGGTGATGCCCGGAGGGTTCATGACGGCCACCATCAGCTTCGGCATGGGCTGGGTCATGGGTCGGGGCATCACCGTGATCGGGTCGAACCGGTACCAGTCGCCGTCCCACGACACCTCCTCCTCGGTGAGGAGGGCGACCAGCACGTCGAGGCTCTCGTCGAACCGGGATCTGGACTCCTCGATGGGGACACCGAGGCGGGCCATCTCGTAGGCGAAGGCACCGCGGCCCACGCCGAGCACCAGGCGCCCGTCGGTGAGGATGTCGGCCTGGACGACCTCGCCGGCGAACACCCGCATGTCGTGTAGCGGAAGGACGGCCACCGAGGTGACGACCTCCAGATGGTCGGTCACGCACGCCACCTTGACCGCCATCTGCAGCGGCGACGGCATGAGCA
>CAYWBE010000231.1:0-2893 GCA_964456295.1 uncultured Candidatus Nemicrothrix sp. | reverse complement strand
CGCCCTCGTAGAGAGCGGCGCGAAACCCCTACACCCCTACAACGAAGGGGTTCTCGGGGACGTTCCGGTGGCCCTGGGAACGCGTTTTGGGTGAATCGGGAACGCGCTAGAGGCGACTCAAGTTCAATTGGCAGAGCACCGGGCCCTCAATCCGCAGGTTCCGGGTTCAAGTCCCCTGGAGCGGGCCACCATCCACAGAATGGGCCCTTGGCCGCACGTCCTGGCAGGGCCCATCGCAGGCCACCCAGGGGCGCCAAGTCAGGTCTGACCGGCCGAGCGGATCGCTCCTGTTCCTCGTTTCGGGCGGGTGCTTTACTGCAGGGGTGGATCGCCCAGAGTTTCACCACCATGTCGTGTCGAACCGGGCTTGGTGGGATCAGGTGGCGTCGGACTGGGTCGAATCGGGTCGGCGGGGCTGGGCTGACGACCACCCGAGGTGGGGCGTCTACGGGATTCCCGAGGCGGACGTTGGGCTGCTCTCGACCTTCGATGGTGGAGACGTGGTGGAACTGGGGTGCGGAACGGCCTATGTGTCGGCCTGGTTGGCCCGTCGCAGTGGACGACCGGTGGGAGTGGACAACTCCTCGGCACAACTCGCTACTGCGGCCGGGTTACAGGAGGAGTTCGAACTCAGTTTTCCGCTCGTCCACGGCGACGCTGAACAACTGCCCTTTCCCGACCGGAGCTTCGACTTCGCCATCTCGGAGTACGGAGCGGCGATCTGGTGCGACCCGTTCCGGTGGATTCCGGAGGCGGCGCGTGTCCTGCGACCTGGGGGTCATCTGGTGTTTCTCGGGAACTCCGTGCTCCAAATGCTCTGCCTGCCCGACGCCGGCGAACAGCCCACCGGAGAGCGCCTCCAGCGCCCTCAGTTCGGTATGCACCGCTTCGAGTGGCTCGACGACCCGGGAATCGAGTTCCACGTCTCCCATGGCGAGCGCATCCGGCTGCTTCGTGAGAGCGGGTTCGAGGTCGAGGACCTCGTCGAACTCCGGCCACACGACGAGGCCGAGGAGACCCGCTTTCCTTACGTCGAACTGCCCTGGGCCAGGCAGTGGCCTGCCGAAGAGGCCTGGGTCGCCCGCAGGACCGGTTGACCGCCAGGTGGCTGTGGGCCTCGACCTCTTCTTCCCAATCGTCTTCCAAGGCCTGTTCGTCAGTCGACATCCACGACCTCCTTGTTGACCGCCTCCACGAATCCGTTGACTGCTTCGTCATCGTCGGGATCGAACGGTTGGGCGACCACCAGGACCATCTCGACCTGCCAGGTGTGCTCACACCCGCCGCAGGCAAAGAACGGGTTCCGGGCAATGACCCGACCGGAGTCGTCCCTCTCGTAATCGAAGGTGAACGACGGCCCAGTGTCAACTGAACCGCATTGCGGGCATTTCCTGTCCATGACTGCCTCCTCATCGTTCCTGGCGTTGCCACCGATGCCGCACAGCGGCCGGTTGGCGGACCGTCACAGGGCCAGGCCCCTCAGATCCTCTGGATGATTCACCCCCATTATCCCAGCGGGGTGTGACAGCCATAGCTTGCTGGGAGTCTTGGGAAGCAGGTCTCTCTGGTTAGTCCGACTTTCGGAAAGTTCGATCCCAAGAGGCCAAACCGGGCCCACCGGTAGCCTTGACCACGAGGAAGACCGTTATCGGCAGTAACGCGCCACATAACGCGCCGCCCTCGGCCCTCGTAGCTCAGGGGATAGAGCGTCGGTTTCCTAAACCGTGCGTCGCAGGTTCGAATCCTGCCGAGGGCACCATGACCAGCAACCAACCAGCCGCACCCGCCACCTACCACGACGCCCCGGCCTGGTACCGGCGGGCCATGGACGTCCCCCACACCGACGAGACGGTCACCGTCGACGGTGCCGACGTCCACTACCTGGCGTGGGGCGAAACGGGCCGACCCGGCCTCGTGTTCGTCCACGGCGGCGCGGCCCACGCCCACTGGTGGACCCACGTCGCCGCCCAGTTCGCCGGCGTCTACCGGGTCGCCGCCATCGACCTGACCGGGCACGGCGACAGCGACCGCCGCGACGTCTACTCGCTGGCCACCTGGTGCGACGAGGTCATGGCCGTCGCCGACGCCGCCGACATGGCCGGCCCCCCCATCGTCATCGGCCACTCCATGGGCGGCTTCGTCACCCTCACCACCGCCGCCACCCACGGCGACCGCCTGGCCGGCGCCGTCGTCATGGATTCGCCGGTCACCGCCCCCGACCCCGAGATGGATGTCCGGCGCCGCCACCAGTTCCGCGACCCCAAGGTGTACCCCGACGCCGCCACCGCCGTCTCCCGGTTCCGCACCGTCCCCGAACAGGACAACTACGAGCCCTACGTCATGACCCACGTGGCCGCCACCTCGCTGCACCCCGCGGACGGCCCCCCGGGCAGCGTCACCTGGAAATTCGACCCCGCCATCTTCCTGCCCAACCGGTCGGCGGCCCACGAGTTGCTGCCCCGGGTCACCTGCCGCCTCGCCCTTTTCCGGGCCGAACACGGCCTCGTCACCCCCGACATCGGCGCCTACATGTACGAACAACTCGGCCGGGTCGCCCCGGTCATCGAGATCCCCCTCGCCGGGCACCACCTCATGCTCGACCAGCCGCTGCTCGTCGTCACCGCCCTGCGCACCCTGTTCGCCGACTGGGAACACTCCGTCCCCTTCGAGCGCGACTGAACCGGCCTGCTTCGGCCTGCTCGCCGGTCCGACGGGGTACCGGGCCGACGGCTACCGTGCGGGCCCATGAGCATGCGCCTCCACGACACCGCCCGCGGCGAGGTCGTGCCGTTCGAACCCGGCCCCACCGTCTCCATGTACGTGTGCGGCATCACGCCCTACGACGCCACCCACCTCGGCCACGCCTTCACCTACCTCACCTTCGACCTGGTCA
>CAYWBE010000230.1:0-2900 GCA_964456295.1 uncultured Candidatus Nemicrothrix sp. | reverse complement strand
GACCTGGCCCACCTGCCCCAGGACGACGACGTCTACGACATGATCTGTGCCGCGGACGTCATCGGGGTGTTCCAGATCGAGAGCCGGGCCCAGATGGCCACCCTGCCCCGGCTGCGTCCCCGCTGCTTCCACGACCTGGTGGTGGAGATCGCCCTGATCCGTCCGGGCCCCATCCAGGGCGGATCGGTCCACCCCTACATCCGTCGTCGCAACGGCCTGGAGCCGGTCACCTACCTGCACCCCCTGTGCGAGAACGCCCTGGCCAAGACGCTGGGCATTCCGTTGTTCCAGGAGCAGCTCATGCAACTGGCCATCGACGTGGCCGGGTTCACGGCTGCCGAGGCCGACCGCCTCCGTCAGGCCATGGGAGCCAAGCGCAGCCACGACCGGATGGCGGCCCTCCACCAGCGGTTCCTGGACGGGGCGGGTGGACGGGGGGTGCCGGTCGCCGTGGCCGAGCAGGTCTGGCTGAAGTTGGCCGCCTTCGCCGACTACGGGTTCCCGGAGAGCCACGCCGTGTCGTTCGCCCACCTCGTCTACGCCAGCTGCTGGTTGAAGTACCACCACCCGGCGGCGTTCTGCGCCGGCCTCCTGAACGCCCAGCCCATGGGCTTCTACTCGCCACACTCGCTGGTCCAGGACGCCCGCCGTCACGGGGTCCGGGTACGGGCCCCGGACCTGAACCGGTCCGGGGCGCTGGCCACCCTCGAACGGGCCTCCCCGGACGCCGGCGGGTCGGGCCCGGCCCTGCGGATGGGGATCGGCTCGGTGCGGACGGTGGGCGCGGACCTTGCCGAGGCCATCGCCGCGGGTCGGCCCTATGCCTCGATCGAGGACCTCCAGCGCCGGATCGACCCGGGTCGTCCGGCCATGGAGGCACTGGCCACCGCGGGCGCCTTCGGCTGCTTCGATGTCTCCGGAGGGGCTTCCGGCCGGGTCGGCCGGCGGGAGGCCCTGTGGACGGCGGGTGCCCTGGCGGCCACCGGGCCGGACCGCCTCGCCGGGGTGGTCACCGGCACCGTCCCGCCGGTCCTTCCCGCCATGGATGAGCCCACCGAGGCCCGGGCCGACCTGTGGGCCACCGGGGTCTCGCCGGACGGACACCCGACCCGCTTCCTGCGGGACCGCCTGGAAGCAGACGGGGTGGTCACCGCGGTGGACCTCCGGGCGGTGGCCGACGGTGCCCGGGTGCGGGTGGCCGGGGTGGTCACCCATCGCCAGCGGCCCCTCACGGCCGGAGGGGTCACCTTCGTGAACCTGGAGGACGAGACCGGCATGGTCAACGTGGTCGTCTCGCCGGGCTGTTGGGCGCGGCACCGTGACGTGGTAACCGCCTCGGCGTTGGTGGTCCGGGGGCGGGTGGAGGCCGTCCAGGGGGTGGTCAACGTGGTGGCCGAGCGGATCCAGCCCCTCGGGGTGCGTCCCCCGACCCGGTCCCGGGATTTCCGCTGACCGGCCCGCCGGGTTGGTCGTGGGAAAGAGCCCGTCCGGGCGGTGGGCATCCAGCACACTGGTGGACATGCGTTCCGCGTCCCGCGCCACCGTGACCGCCGGCGCGGCCGATGCCGGCCAGCGGCTCGTCGCGCTCGCCATCGGGGTGGTGGCTGCCTCGGCCGGTGGCCTGGTGCTGGCTTCGGCCGAGGGGATCCTGACCGAGCTGCCCGGACTGCTGCTGCTGGTCCCCGGGGCCATCGCCCTGCGGGGCAACGTCTTCGGCGCCGTGGGGAGCCGTCTGGGAACCGCGGTGCACACCGGAACCTTCCGCCTCTCGGCCCGCCCGGACGGCGTGGTGGGCCAGAACATGCTGGGTGCGGCAGCCCTGTCGCTGGTCCTGAGCGCCGCCCTCGGGGTGATGGCCCGGGGGACCGCGGTGGTGTTCGGCATCGCACCGACCATGTCGTTGGCCGACTTCGTGGTCATCTCCACCGTCGGCGGCCTGCTGGCGTCCATGGTCGTGGGCGTGGTCACCGTGGCCCTGGCCGCCGGGTCGGTGCGCTTCGGTTGGGACCTCGACAACGTGATGGCACCGCTGGTGTCCACCCTGGGCGACCTGGCCACCGTGCCCGCCCTCGTGGTGGCCGCCCTGTTGGCCGATCGGGCCGGCCTGACCGATGCCCTTGGGCTGGTGGCGGGGGTCCTGGCAGCAGCGGCTCTGGTGGTGGCATGGCGCTCGCCGCTCGACGCGGTCCGACGCATCGTCCGCCAGTCGGTCCCCGTACTGGCGGTGGCCGGGGTGCTGGACCTGGTGGCCGGGGTGACCATCGAGAAGCGCCTCGACGACCTGCTGGCCGCTGAGGCGGTCCTGGTGCTGCTGCCGGCGTTCCTGAGCACCGCCGGCGCCCTGGGCGGGATCCTGTCGAGTCGCCTGTCCACCCACTTCCACCTCGGGCTGGACGACGCCACGCCCCTGCCCAGCCGATCCAGCCTCCGTGAGGCCCGGTCGGTGGGGTTGGTCGCCGTACCGGTCTTCGTCCTGTGTGCCGTCCTCGCCCAGTGGGCCTCGGTGGCCACCGGGCAGTCCACCCCCGGCCTGGGCGACCTGCTGCTGGTGGTGCTGCTGGCCGGGGCGGTGGCCACCCTGCTGGTCGTCGTGGTGGCGTACTACACGACGATGGGCGCCTTCCGGTACGGCCTGGACCCCGACACCTCCGGCATCCCCATGGTGTTGTCGGTGCTCGACCTGGTGGGTGCCTTCACCCTGATCCTGGCCCTGCTCGCGGTGGGCGTGGCATGAGCCGCGCCACCGGCCACCGTCGATCCCCAGGGGGTCGTCGGGAGGCGAAAAGTAGAATGACCCCCGAGATCCAGTGAGGAACTGATGGACGACAGACCACGCACCCTGCGAGCCATGCTGGCCGAGGCCAAGGACACCTCGGAGCTGATGGTCGACCTCGCCTACG
>CAYWBE010000229.1:0-2928 GCA_964456295.1 uncultured Candidatus Nemicrothrix sp. | reverse complement strand
CCGGCCGTGGCCGACCTGGCAGTACCAGAGGCTTCCCAGGCCGTCGACGTAGTCCTTGCCGGTGTCGTCGAACACGAGGGATCCCTCACCGCGGACGATGTTCACGAAGTCGGCCTCGGGCTTGGCTGCCGGGGCGAAGGCGTGGAAGAGGGCGCTGGTCACTGGAAGGGCCTCCTGATGGGGTCGTCGGGGACGCCGGGTCGCACGGGCTGGCGGTCGTCGGGTCGGGTGAGTATGGCACCGATCAACAGCAGGATGGCCATGGAGCCGGCGGTGACGGCCCACGCCACGAGGTCGCCGTGGCCGTCGTAGACGGCGGCCAGTAGGGCGGCGGCCACCGCGGCGGTGGCCACCTCCACGGCGCTCATCAACCCCTGGGCCGAGGCCTGCCGGTCCTGGGGCACCGCGGCGGCCACCAGCATGGGGGCTGACGGGAAGGTGAAGCCCTCCAGGACCGAGGTGGCCATGGTGAGGGCCACCAGCCAGGCCACGCCGGGCACGACCCCGTAGAAGGTGACCATCAGGGTGATGGTGGCCAGCCCGCCGATGGCCCAGCGGCGGGCCCCGTACTTCTGGGCGAGTGCCCCACCGAGCGGCGAGAAGAGCGGGATGGGCAGGGCGGCCAGGGTGATGCCGATCGACAGCGTGGTCTGGGATGCACCCCGACCGTCGACCTCGAGGATCCACACCGCCTCGAAGGCGCCGATGAACACGAAGTAGGCCGCCACCACGAAGAAGGCGCCGACCAGGCGGCGGATCCGCAACAGGCCCCGGAGTCCGAGGCCCGCGTCGTCCCGGGCCGCCGTGTC
Organism: uncultured Candidatus Nemicrothrix sp.; assembly: GCA_964456295.1. Taxonomy (GTDB): domain Bacteria; phylum Actinomycetota; class Acidimicrobiia; order Acidimicrobiales; family MedAcidi-G1; genus UBA9410. The sequence continues at coordinate 2,119 of CAYWBE010000229.1, read as the reverse complement.
GGGCTGGGCCCGGAAGGCCAGCGGGAGCAGCAGGCCCATGCCGACGGCCATGGCCCAGAAGGTGAAGCGGAAGCCACCGATGGCGCTCAGGCCGGCGGCGATCATCGGGCCGGCCACGAAGCCACCCACGTCCCACGCTCCGAGGCGACCCATGTTGCGGCCCAGGTTGTCCGGGTCGGCCACGATCACCGTGCGGCGGGCCGCCGGCCCCGCCGTGCCCAGGGCGAAGCCGAACACGGCCCGACCCAGCATGTAGTGCCACAGGTCGGTGCCGACGGCCAGCAGCACCATGCCGGCCACCCCCAGGGCCAGGCCGGCCCGCAGCATGGCCGGGGCGCGTCCACGGTCGGCGTGGGGGGCCATGACGAGGCAGGCCACGAAGGCCGCCCCGAAGCCCGAGGCGATGGCCAGGCCGATCTCGGTCTCGCTGAACCCCAGGTGGTCCCGTAGCTCGGCGAGCAGCACGATGATGGAGGCCAGCCCGGCCGACGAGCCGAACAGGATCAGGAAGTACGGCGTGAGGCTGGGGCCCGTCTCCGCCCCGGGTCCGTGGCCTCCGGGGTCGTCGTCCGCCGGTTCAGGTGCGGTACTGGACACCGGGCAGCACGCAGAGCATCTCGTAGAGCAGGTTGGCGCCGACCAGGCTGGTCATCCCGCTGGTGTCGTAGATGGGGGCGACCTCGACGAGGTCACAGCCCACGAGGTCCAGGCCGCGGCAACCCCGGACCACCTCGAGGGCCTGGGGCATGGTGAGGCCACCGACCTCCGGCGTGCCCGTCCCGGGGGCATACGCCGGGTCCAGGCCGTCGATGTCGAAGCTCAGGTAGACGGGACCGCCACCCACCTGTTCGCGGACCTCGGCCATCAGGGGTTCGAGGCTGCGGTGCCAGCACTCCTCGGCCTGCACGACCCGGAAGCCCTGTTCACGCGACCAGTCGAAGTCGTCGGCCGCGTAGCCCGTGCCCCGCACCCCGATCTGTACGACCCGGTCGCCGTCCAGCAGGCCCTCCTCGACGGCCCGGCGGAACGGGGTGCCGTGGGCGATCCTGGAGCCGAACATGGTGTCGTTGATGTCGGTATGGGCGTCCACGTGGACCAGGCCGACCGGGCCGTGCCGCCTGGCCATGGCCCGCAGGATGGGCAGCACGACGGTGTGGTCGCCGCCCATCGAGGCGGTGATGAGGCCGTGGGCCAGCAGGCCGTCGAAGTGGGCCTCGATGGCGTCCACGGCGGCCCCCAGGTCATACGGGCTGGCCGCCACGTCACCGGTGTCGTCGATTCGCAGGCTGTCGAACGGCGCGGCCCGGGTGGCCATGTTGTAGGGCCGCAGCAGAACCGACTCGTCGCGGATGCCCCGGGGGCCGAAGCGGGCCCCGGGCCGGTTGGAGGTGCCGATGTCCATGGGGACGCCGACCACGGCCACGTCCAGGTCGGCGGGCTCGCTGGTGCCGGGGAGCCGCATGAAGGTGGCGATGCCTCCGAACCGGGGCATCTCGTTGCCGCCAAGGGGTTGCGGGGCACCCGCCGGGTCGTGGTCAGCCATCGCGGGAGTATTCCACGGGGTGGGTGCTGTGGCAGGCTCGGCGACCATGGCACTGGGGGACGGGGTCCACGAACAGCATCGGCACGACCACGACAAGGGTCTGGTGGCCGAGCTGCGTTGGTTGTGGAAGATCCGGACGTTCTGGCAGACCGACCTGAACCGGGCCATCGTGGAGCTTGCCGATCCGCAGCCCGGCGAGCGGGGCCTGGACGTGGGGGCCGGCATGGGGGCGGCCACCGTGCTGGCCGCCCGCCGGGGCGCCCATGTGGTGGCCGTCGAACCCGGGGGCACCATGCGCCTGATGTGTCGAATCCGTCGCCTGGGCAACCGGGCCCGCCGCCGCATCACCGTGGAGCCCGGGGTGGCCGAGGACCTGCCGGTGGCCGGTGGGTCCACCGAGGTGCTGTGGGCGGGCAACGCCATGCACCACTGGGTCGACCACGCGGCGGCCTTCGCTGAATTCGCCCGTGTGCTGGCCCCCGGTGGCCGCCTGGTACTGGTCGACGAGGACTATGACGACCCGGACCATCCGGACCACGCCGAGTTCGCCGGGCACGAGGCCGAGTTGACGCCGGT
>CAYWBE010000228.1:0-2954 GCA_964456295.1 uncultured Candidatus Nemicrothrix sp. | reverse complement strand
GGGGATCAACGCCCTGGACGCCTTCGTGCAGGCCTACGTGAACGTCTCCACCCTGCGCCAGGCCATGGTCGACGACGACCGGATCCACTGCAAGGTCAACCACGGGGGCGACGCGGTCAACGTCGTGCCGTCCTACACGAAGTCCGAGTGGCTGATCCGGTCGGGCAGCGTGGAGCGGCTCGCCGAACTGGTCCCCAAGGTGAAGGCGTGCTTCGAGGGGGCGGCGGTGGCCACCGGATGCCGGTTCGAGTGGCACGAGACGTCCCACCCCTACGACAACATGCGCAACAACGACGTGATGACCGACCTGTACGCCGCCAACTCCGAGGCCCTGGGTCGACCCATGCCCATCCACGCCGACCAGGGTGGCGGTTCAGGTTCGTCGGACATGGGCAACGTCAGCCAGGTGGTGCCGTCCATCCATCCCATGCTGGGCATGGACTGTGGCACCGCCGTCAACCACCAGCCCGAGTTCGCCGCGGCGACCGTCGAACCCGGCGGTGAGGCCGCCCTACGCGACGGTGCGTTGGGCATGGCCTGGACGGTCATCGACATGGCCGAGCACGATGTCTGGGACCGGCTGTGAACCTCCGCCCATGAGCGCCACGTCCGTCCTCCGGGTCACCGACCTGACGACCCGGTTCAACACCCAGGACGGCACCGTGCATGCCGTCAACGGCGTGTCCTTCGACCTGGCCGACGGCGAGGTCCTCGGCGTGGTCGGCGAGAGCGGGTCGGGCAAGAGCGTCACCATGATGTCGCTGTTGCGGCTCATCCCCATGCCCCCCGGCGAGATCACGGCCGGAGAGGCCGTCTTCGATGATCGTGACCTGTTGTCCATGGACCTCAACGACCTGCGGGAGGTGCGCGGGGGCAAGGTCGGCTTCATCTTCCAGGATCCGATGACCTCGCTGAACCCCGTGGTCACCGTGGGGGACCAGATCGTCGAGTCGCTGACCGTCCACCAGCCGGCCCGCCGGTCCCAGATGCGGGCCCGGGCCCTCGAGCTGTTGCAGTTGGTGGGCATCCCGGCGGCCGAGGACCGACTGCGCTCCTACCCCCATGAGTTGTCGGGCGGGATGCGCCAGCGGGTGATGATCGCCATCGCCCTGGCCTGCAACCCTCGCGTGCTGGTGGCCGACGAGCCGACCACCGCCCTGGACGTGACCATCCAGGCCCAGATCCTGGAACTGGTCAAGGACCTCCGGGCCAAGCTGGGCATGGCCGTCATCTGGATCACCCACGACCTCGGTGTGGTGGCCGGCCTGGTCGACCGGGTGCTGGTCATGTACGGGGGCCAGATCGTGGAGGACGCCCCGGTCGACGAGCTCTACGCCGATCCCCGCCATCCCTACACCCAGGGCCTGCTGGCTTCCCTGCCCTCGACCAACTCCCGGGGCCAGAAGCTGGTCAACATCGTGGGCCAGCCACCGGATATGCGACGGCCGCCGTCCAGCTGCTCGTTCGCCCCCCGGTGTCCACACGCCTTCGACCGGTGCCACGCCGAGAACCCCCGGTTGACCGCCGTGTCGGCCACCCGCAAGGTGGCCTGCTGGTTGGACGAGGTCCCGGTGCTGGTCGGGACGGGGGCGTCGGCCACCGATGGGGGAGGCGACCATGACGGCTGAGGCGCCGACCTTGACATCCGAGGTACCCCAGGTACTGGTCTCGGTCCGCGACCTCAAGAAGCACTTCCCGGTGACCAAGGGTGTGCTGCGCCGCAAGGTCGGGGCGGTGCGGGCCGTGGACGGCGTGTCGTTCGACATCGTGCGTGGCCAGACCCTGGGCCTGGTCGGCGAGTCGGGTTCCGGAAAGTCGACCATCGGCCGCACCCTGCTGCGCCTCGAGGAACCCACCGACGGAACAGTGGTCTTCGATGGCGGTGACCTGGCCGACCTGTCGTCGGCCGGGCTTCGCAAGGTGCGACCCCGGATGCAGATGGTGTTCCAGGACCCACACGCCTGCCTGAACCCCCGGATGACCGTCAGCTCGATCATCGGCGAGCCCCTCGTCGAGCATCGCTCGATGTCGTCCAGGGAACGCAATGAGCGCGTCGAGGAACTGTTGGGCCTCGTCGGGCTGAACCCGGAGCACGCCAACCGGTATCCGCACGAGTTCTCGGGTGGGCAGCGCCAACGCATCGGCATCGCCCGGGCCATCGCCCTGAACCCCGACCTCATCGTGTGCGACGAGCCCATCGCCGCCCTGGACGTCTCCATCCAGGCTCAGGTGGTGAACCTCATGGAGGAACTCCAGGACCTGCTGGGCCTGACCTACCTGTTCATCTCGCACGACCTGGGCATGGTGCGCCACATCGCCGACCGGGTCGCCGTGATGTACCTCGGGCGGATCATGGAGCTGGCCGACGTGGACGACCTCTACGAGCAGCCGCTGCACCCGTACACCCGGGCGCTCCAGTCATCGGCCCCGGTGCCCGATCCGGTCGTGGAAGCCACCCGGGAGAAGATCGTGTTGGAGGGCGACATCCCCAGCCCGTCAAACCCACCGGCCGGCTGCGTGTTCTGCACCCGCTGCCCGGAGGCAGTCGACCGGTGTCGGACCGAGGTCCCGGTGTGGCGCGAGGTGGCTCCCGGCCACGGTGTGGCCTGCCACCTGGTGGACGCGCCCGCCTCCTGACCGATCCCCGCCGAGAGTTGTCATGGAGTTGACATCTTCCAAAATTTGGATCACCCCATCCCGAAGTGATAGAAGTCACACGTCTAATTGGTGGGTTCGCGGCTAGGCCCGTGGGTCCAGAGAGGGGAAGACATGAAGAAGTTCGCCCGTCTGGTCGCCGTTCTGGCGGCCCTGACATTGGTCGCTGGAGCCTGTGGCAGCGACAGCGACGATGCCGCCGCACCAGCCACCACGGCTGCTCCGGCAACTACGGCTGCTCCGGCAACCACGGCTGCGGCTGCTGCGTCGGCTGAGGATTCTTCGGATCCGATCAAGCT
>CAYWBE010000227.1:0-2955 GCA_964456295.1 uncultured Candidatus Nemicrothrix sp. | reverse complement strand
GGCCAGTGCGTGCCGTGTCGGGTGGGCACGGTCCGCCAGGAGGAGGTCCTGGTGCGCCTCGGCCGCGGCTCGACCATCGACGACGAACGCGACCTGCTGGACGACCTGGCCACGGTGATGCGCGACGCCTCGATCTGCGGTCTGGGCCAGACGGCTTCGGGTGCGGTGCGAAGCGCCATCGACCTGGGCCTGCTGGTCGGAGCCCGCGGCGCTGGTGCCGGCGCTGGTGCCGATGGGGAGGGAACCACATGAACGAGGTGCCGGTGGCGGTCACGCCGATGGTCGGGTTCACGCTCGACGGCGAGGCGGTGAGGGTCCCCGAGGGGTCGACCATCCTGGACGCCTGCCGCCGGGAGGGCGTCGACACGCCCACCCTGTGCTGGGCCGAGAACCTGACCCCGGTCAACGTGTGTCGGGTGTGCGTGGTGGAGGTCGAGGGCTCCCGGGTGCTGGTCCCGTCGTGTTCGCGCCCCGTCGAGGAGGGGATGGTCGTCGCCACCGACACCGAGCGGGTCCGGATCAGCCGGCGCATGGTCTACGAACTGCTGGCCTCGTCGGTGGAGATGGACCGGGCCGACCCCGAGGTGCACGCCTGGATGGAGCACTACGGGGCGCGTCCCGAGCGCATGGGCGACCGTGCCGAGATCGCCACGGTCGCCCAGCCGGTCAAGGTGCAGGACGACCTGTACGTCCGGGACTACGAGCGGTGCATCCTCTGCTACAAGTGCGTGGAGGCGTGTGGCGACGACGCCCAGCACACCTACGCCATCGCCACGGCCGGCCGGGGCTTCGACGCCCACATCTCCACCGAGCACGACGTGACGCTGCCCGATTCGGCCTGCGTGTACTGCGGGAACTGCATCGGGGTGTGCCCGACGGGTGCCCTGGCCTTCAAGACCGAGCACGACATGCGTGAGGCCGGCACGTGGGACGAGTCGGCCCAGCAGGTCACGACCACCGTGTGCTCGTTCTGCGGCGTCGGCTGCAACCTGGAACTCCACACCCAGGATGACCGGATCGTGAAGGTGACCTCACCGGCTGACCACTCGGTGACCCACGGTCACCTGTGCATCAAGGGCCGGTTCGGCTGGCAGCACGCCCACGCCTGACCAGCACGACCACCCAGCCGTCGATGCCGGCCCCCGGCAGGTGGTCGCCGTGTTCCCGGGACACCACGTCGGCCACGCCGTCGGCCTCGATGGCCTCCAACTCGGCGGGGAAGGCGCCCTCGTCCCAGAAGTGGTCGTTCAGGCCGACCACCACCGCGCCGCCCGGGCGGACGACCCGCAGGATGTCCCGCAGGGCCGCGGGCCTGACATGGCCGAACGAGAACACGCCCACGGCGGCGGCCGCGTCGTAGGCGTCGTCGGCCACGTCCAGCCCCTCGTTCAGGTCGGCCTCGAACAGTCGGTGGTACACGCCGGTGTCGGTCGCCCGTTCCAGCATGGGAGGGGAGAAGTCGCAGCCGTCCAGTCCGGTGAAGCCGACGGCGTGCAGGGCCAGGCCTGACAGGCCGGTGCCGCAGCCCACGTCCAGGACGGCCAGTTCCCTGCTGGCCGGGGGCATGACCGCGGCGAGGGCGGTGGCGCAGCGGGTCGGCTGGGCGTAGCCCTGGTCGACACCGATCTCCTGGTCGTAGGTGTCGGCCCACTCCTCATAGTGGGCCAGCGTCTCATCGCCGCTCTCGAGGTCGTAGGCGGCATCCAGCAGCCCTGAATCGTCACCCACGGGATCGCCCATCCCCCGACCCTATGACCGGTGGAGGTGCCCCGGTAGGTGTTGATTTTCGTGGGCAGGTGCTGATTGCAGGTGCTGTTTTTCGGGTGGTGGGCCACTCCCGCCGTCCGGGCCGCACCTCGAAATGCGCGGGTCACCCCTTTCGACTCGTTGAACACCTGTATAGGGTTGGCGGGTCCACTGAGAGGTGACTCCCGTCACGCGGGTGCACTGGTGGCACCACTGAACACCAATGGAGGGTGATTTCACATGTACCGATCATGGCGACTTCTCGTGTCGCTTCTACTTGGCTTCGCGCTTGTCGCGTCAGCCTGTGGTTCGGACGACGCCGATGACGGCGGGTCTACGGCTGACGGCGGGTCTACGCCGACCACGATGGCTCCTGCCACCACCGCTGCCACGGGCGGCGGCGATACTGCGGCGGCCCTGCCCGACCTGGGTGGAAGGGTTGTCACCATCGCGGTGGACAACGCCTACCTGCCGTTCGCCTACATCCCGGCTGACACCGGTGTGGCTATGGGTTGGGACTACGACGCCATGGACGAGGTCTGTGCCCGGCTGAACTGCGTTCCGAGCTTCCAGGAGTTCGCGTGGGACGGCACGATCATCGCCACCGGCGCCGGCCAGTTCGACATGGCCGGTGGTGGCATCACCATCACCGAGGAGCGCGACAAGGTCGTGGACTTCTCGATCAGCTTCATCTCCACCGATCAGAAGATCCTGGTGGCCAAGGGCAACTCCGAGATCGGCTCGCGGGCCGACCTCGAGGCGTCGGACTGCAACGCCGGTTCGATGACCGGTACCACCAACTACGACCTGACCGCCGAGATCACCGGTGAGGACCGGATCGTGGCCTTCGAGTCGTTCGCCTTCGCCGTGCAGGCCCTGATCTCCGGCGACGTGTGTGCGGTGATCATGGACGACGTGGCCGGTCAGGGCTACCAGGGCGAGAACGCTGACTCGGTGGATCTCCTGCCCGATTCGCTGCAGAGCGATCCGCTGGGTTGGGCCTTCACCGAGGGCAGCGACCTGGTCGAGCCGTTCAACGCGGCCATCCAGTCCATGAAGGACGACGGCACCCTGAACGCCCTGAACGCCAAGTACTTCGGTACGGCGTTCACCGTGACCTACGACGACATCGGCGATGGTGCCTACGCCGAGGACGAGTCGGCTGCTGCGTTGCCCGGTGAGGGCACCGAGTTGACGATGTGTCGTGCG
>CAYWBE010000226.1:0-2971 GCA_964456295.1 uncultured Candidatus Nemicrothrix sp. | reverse complement strand
GGTGCCGCCTATCGTCCGGGGATGTCTCCCGTCGACGACCAGCGGGTCCTCGTGGGGGCCTCCAACCTGCGGGACCTCGGGGGGCTGGCCACCACCGACGGTCGGACCGTCCGCCTCGGCCGGCTGTTCCGGTCGGGCCACCTGTGCGACCTGGATGGCCCCGACCGGGCCACCATCGACGCCCTCGGCCTCCGGACCATCGTGGACCTGCGCCGTCCCGCCGAGTCCGAGGCCCGACCGCATCCCGACCTCGCGGGCTGTGAGGTGGTCGGGATCTCGGTCTCCAGCGACGACAACGAGTTCGCCGTGGTGGCCAACACCATGTTCGACCCGGATGCCACGCCACTCGGCCCGGACCACGTCACCGGCTACTTCCGCTCCCTGGTGGCCGACCGACTGGACCGCTACCGCCCGGTGTTCGAGGTGGCCACCGATCCCGACCGCCACCCGCTGCTGTTCAACTGCACGGCCGGGAAGGACCGCACCGGGGTGGTGGCCGCCGTCCTGCTGAAGATGCTGGGGGTGGACGACGACGCGGTGATGGCCGACTACCTCCTGTCCAACGAGGTCCGCCGTACGTGGATCGAGGCTGCCGAGGCCGACCACCGCCGACGCATCGCGGCACGACTGGGCATTGCCCCGGACGACGTGCCCGACGCGAGGCTGGCCTCGTCGAAGGCCCTCTTGTGGTGCCACCAGGAGTACCTCGGAGCGGTGCTGGACACCGCCGCCGAACTCTGGGGGCCGTGGGACGCCTTCGTCGCCGGCGGCCTCGGCCTGGACGACACCCGTCTCACGACCTTCCGGGCCGCCCTACTGCACTGATCCCGGCCCCGTCCCGGCGACCTCAGATGGCGCGATCGCGGCCCTCCCAGTAGACCTCTCGGAGGATCCGCTTCTTGAGCTTGCCGGTGGCCTCTCGGGGCATGGCCTCGTGCACGTCCACCGACCGGGGACACTTGAAGCCGGCCAGGCGCTCCCGACACCACCCGATCAGGTCCTCCTCCGTGGCGACGGCCTCCGGCTCGAACTCGACGGCCGCCTTGACCTGCTCGCCCCACTCGTCGTCGGGGATCCCGAACACCGCGCAGTCGGCCACCGCCGGATGGGACACCAGTGCCGCCTCCACCTCCGCCGGGTAGACGTTGGCCCCGCCGCTGATGATCATGTCGATCTTGCGGTCGGACAGGTAGACGTAGTCGTCGTCATCCACCCATCCCACGTCGCCCACCGTGAACCACCCTCCGGGCAGACGGCCGCCCTCCGTCTTGTCGGGATCACCCACGTACTCGGGCTGCCCGTCTTCACGCAGGAAGTAGAGGGTGCCCGTGGCCCCGGCGGGCAGGCGGTTCCCGTCGTCGTCAAAGGCGGCCACGGTGAGGAATGAGGCCGACTCGCCGACCGTTCCCGGGCGTTCGCTCCAGGCGGTCGGGGTGACCCGCAATGGACCGGTGCCCTCCGAGGAGCCGAACAACTCGTTGACCACCGGTCCCCACCAGTCGAGGACGACCTGCTTGGCCCACCGGGGGCACGGGGCACCACCGTGGACGACCGAGACCAACGACGAGAGGTCGTGGCGACCTGCCAGTTCGTCGACCCGCTTGGCCATCCGGACGATGTGGGTGGGCACGATCACCGCGCTGGTCACCGCGGCGTCCTGGACGGTGGACAGGAAGCGGTCGGCGTCGAACCGGTCCTCGAACAGGATCGACTGGCCGAGGCCGAGGGCCGCGTTGTGGAACGCGCCGGGCAGTGCGTGGTACATGGGGCTGACCACCAGGTGGGGCCCGTGGTCGGGCAGGAAGTAGAAGCGACCCCAGTTGGCCGACACCTCCCCCAGGACCCGTCGGGCCGTCCCCGCCTGGTCGGAGCGTTGGACGCCCTTGGGACGACCGGTGGTACCCGAGGTGTAGTTGCGAACCCCACCGGCCGGGTCGTCGGGTGGTTCCACGTCCGGGTGGGCGGCCAGCCAGTCCTCGAACCCCGGCTTCCCGTCCGGCGGGTCGATCACCACCACCCGGTCGTCGGACAGCCCGGCGACCGCCGCGGCCTCCCGCCCCACCTCGGCGTCGACGGCGTCGACCACCAGCAGGCTGCTCCCCGAGTCGGCCAGCAGGTAGGCCACCTCGTCGACGGTGAGGTGCCAGTTGACGGGGACGTACCAGGTACCGGCCCGCAGGTTGCCCAGGACCATGGGCGTCCACTCGATCCGGTTGTGGGCCATGATCGCCCACCGGTCCCCGACGCCCACGCCGACCGACGCCAGGGCGGCAGCGAACCGTCGGGCCCGTGACTCCAGGCCGTGCCAGGTGTAGGACACGTCGGACCCGACGGCGGCCACCGCCAGGCCGTCAGGATCCCGGTCGGTGTGCCGGAGGATGTTGGTGGGCATCTGGTCCCCGTCCGGGTCGCTCGAGTCTGGAGATCGTCGGGACGACCGCGGCGTCGACCGGTCGATGACGCCGATTCTCCCCGGGCCGCCTGACGCGCTAGCCTGAACGGAGATGTTAGCCATTCGGCTAAGAATGGGGCCACACGGGCCGGGGGAGCACACATGAAGATCCACGTCGATGCCGAGAAGTGCGAAGGCCACAGCCGCTGCTACTCGCTGGCCCCCGAACTGGTCGACGTCGACGACCTGGGCAACGCCTTCGAGTTGAACGACGGCGAGGTGCCGGCCGGGCTCGAGGACAAGGCCCGCCTCATCGTCGACAACTGCCCCGAGTACGCCATCACCATCGAGGAGGGCTGACCCGATGACCGACACGGCCCGCACCCACGACGACCCGGCGGCCGACGCGGTGGCCGCGTCGATCCCCGAGCGCTGCCCGGTCACCGACGTCACCACCGACTACGACATGTTCGACCCGGACTACCTCCGGGACCCGTTCTCGGCATGGGCCGAGATGCGCGACCGCTGCCCCATCGCCCACACCGACCGGTACGGCGGCTCGTGGCTGCCCACGAAGTA
>CAYWBE010000225.1:0-2982 GCA_964456295.1 uncultured Candidatus Nemicrothrix sp. | reverse complement strand
TGGCCAGCCAGGTCAACGAGAACCCCGTCTTCTACGTGCAGTACGCGCACGCCCGGATCCACCAGATCGTGCGCCGGGCCGACGAGGCCGGGGTCGGCCGTGGGTCGGTGGTCGACGTCGACCTGTCGGTGTTGTCCCACGCTCGCGAGCTCGAGGTCCTGCGGGCCCTCCACGAGCTGCCCGACGTGGTGGCCCGGGCCTGCCGGGAGCAGGCACCCCACCAGGTCACCACGTGGGTCCGGGACCTGGCCTCGTCGTTCCACGGCTTCTACCACGACTGCCGGGTCCTGGGAGAGGGAATCGACCCGGCCCTCACGGTGGCCCGCCTGTGGCTGGTCGAGGGGGCCCGGATCGGCCTTGCCGTGGCGTTGGACCTCCTGGGGGTGGGTGCCCCCACCGAGATGTGGCGCGACGGGGAACCCGACGCCGACCCGGACCCGGATCCCGGTGCGGGCTCCGAGGGGGAGGGATCCTGACCATGGCCGGCCCCATCCCCGCCCACCTCCTGCCGGACACGGCGGCCGTCGGCGACGACGGACGGTTGTCGGTCGGCGGCTGCGACCTGGTGGACCTGGCCGACGAGTTCGGTACGCCGCTGTTCGTCTACGACGAGGCCCACCTGCGGGCCCGCTGCCGGGAGGCCGTGGCGGCCTTCGGCGACGGCGTGGCGTACGCATCCAAGGCGTTCCTCTGCGGGGCCATGGCCCGTCTGGCCCACGAGGAGGGCATGCACCTCGACGTGGCCACCGGTGGCGAGCTCTTCGTGGCCCGTCACGCCGGGGTGCCGGGTGATCGCCTGGTCATGCACGGCAACAACAAGAGCGACCGCGAGCTGGCCATGGCCGTCGACGAGGGGGTGGGCCGCATCGTGGTCGATTCCTTCGACGAACTGGACCGACTCGATGCGCTGGCTGCGGCCAGCGGCTCTCGGCCCCGGGTGCTGCTGCGCATCACCCCGGGGGTGGAGGCCCACACGCACGAGTTCGTGGCCACCGGCCAGGACGACTCCAAGTTCGGGTTCACCGTGTCCAGCGGACTGGCCGACGTCGCCGTGGAGCGGGCGGTGGCCGCCGACTCGGTGGAGTTGGTCGGCCTGCACGCCCACATCGGGAGCCAGGTCTTCGAGGTCGGGGCGTTCGCCCGGGCCGTCGAGGTGCTGGCCGATTTCGCCGCCCCGTTCGGCCTCCCGGAGCTCTCCGTCGGCGGTGGCCTGGGGGTGCCCTACGTGGAGGGCGAGGCGGCCCCCAGCCTGACCGAATGGGCCGCCGGCATCCGCGCCGTGTGCGACGCGGCCGGGGTGACGGCCCACGTGTCGGCCGAGCCGGGGCGGGCCATCGTGGCCGCCGCTGCGGTCACCCTCTACCGGGTGGGCACCATCAAGGACCTGCCGGGCATCCGGACCTACGTGGCCGTGGACGGCGGGATGAGCGACAACCCCCGACCGGTGCTCTACGGATCGGGCTACGAGACGTTGCTGCCCCGGGCAGCGGCCGCCGAGCGGCCGCGGGCCGTGCGGGTGGTCGGCAAGCACTGCGAGTCGGGTGACCTCCTGGTGCGTGAGGGATGGGTGCCCGCCGACCTGACGGTGGGCGACGTACTGGCCACGCCGGTCACCGGCGCCTACGGACACGCCATGGGCTCGAACTACAACCACGTGCTGCGGCCTGCCGTGGTGTTCGTGGCCGATGGCGATGCACGGGAGGTGGTCCGACGGGAGACGTTCGACGACCTGGTGGCCCGTGAGGTGGCAGGCCGCGTCACCGGCGAATCCGGGGCCTGACCGGTCCTCCCGGCCCGGTACCGTCATCGCCATGAACATTCCTTCCCCGGGTTCCCCGACGACGGTCCGCGTCGGGCTGCTGGGTTGCGGGCACGTGGGTGCCGCCCTGGCCGCCCTGGTCGTCGAGCGCCGCGCCGAGGTGGCCCGTCGTCAGGGCCTGGACCTCGAGGTCACCCGCATCGCGGTACGCAACACGGCCATCGACCGGGACGTGCCGGTCCCCGACACCGCCTTCACGACCGACGCGGCCGCCGTGGTGGCCGACCCGGACGTCGACGTGGTCGTCGAGGTCATGGGAGGCATCGAGCCGGCCCGAGAACTGGTGGCCGCCGCCCTGTCGGCCGGCAAGCCGGTGGTGACGGCCAACAAGGAACTGCTGGCCAACCACGGTGCCGAGCTGTACGACCTGGCCGCCGACCACGGGGTCGACCTGCTGTTCGAGGCCGCGGTGGCCGGCGCCATCCCGATCATGCGGCCGCTCCGCGAGTCATTGGCCGGCGAGCCCATCCAGCGGGTCATGGGCATCGTCAACGGCACGACCAACTTCATCCTGACCCGGATGACCGACGACGGCGCCAGCTATGCCGATGCATTGGCCGAGGCCCAGAGCCTGGGGTACGCCGAGCGTGACCCGACGGCCGACGTGGAGGGTTACGACGCGGGGGCCAAGGCGGCCATCATGGCCACCATCGCCTTCGGGGCCCGCGTGGTGGCCGGCGACGTGTACCACGAGGGGATCTCGGGCCTCTCGGTGTCCGACATCGAGTTCGCGGCGGACCTGAAGCACTGCATCAAGCTGCTGGCCGTGGCCGAGCAGACGGTGGCCGCCGACGGCGAGCCCCAGGTCGGGGTCCGGGTGCATCCCACGCTGGTGCCCCTGGACCATCCGCTGGCCTCGGTGAACGGCAGCTTCAACGCGGTGTTCATCGAGGGCGGGGCGGCCGGCGACCTGATGCTCTACGGCCGTGGGGCCGGCGGCCGACCCACGGCGTCGGCCGTGCTGGGCGACCTCATCGACGCGGCGGCCAACCTGCGTCGGGGGAGTGCCCCGACCATCGGCGTCCCCGAGAGGGCCCGCATCGCCCCGATCGACGACGTGACGTCGGCCTACTACCTGAACGTGGAGGTCGACGACCGTCCGGGCGTACTGGCCGCGGTGGCCGCGGTGTTCGGTGGGCACGGGGTGTCGATCCGGTCGATGG
>CAYWBE010000224.1:0-2987 GCA_964456295.1 uncultured Candidatus Nemicrothrix sp. | reverse complement strand
ATCGGCGTCCACGGCCACCGACCCGTGCGTCCGTCGACCCAGCACCGGGCGGGCCATCGCCGGCGCCCCTCCTGTCGGGTCGCATTCCCAGATGAGGCCGTCGCCATCGCCTCCGGCCCCGCCGTGAGCCTCCTGGCAGGACAGCCACGTGCTCCACGGGGTGACCGCCCCCCGACTGTTGGAATGGCTGCCGCTGAGCACCGGCCACCAACCGGTGATCGTGCCGTCAGGAGCGAACCGGATCGACGAGGCCCCACCCATCAGCCCACTGGGCGTCTGGAAGTCGAACAGTTCGTGGTTGCAGGTCAGTAGCCAACCGCCGTCCTCGGTGGGCAGGGTTCCCTTGCCATCGGGGAACAACGGCCAGACCGGCCCCGGACCAGCGGCACCGGCCACCGGGGCGCCACCCTCGGCCACGATCCGCGCCGTGAACCCCTCGGGCAGGACCAGGCCGTGCGCATCGGGGGAACGACCGTCCAACGATCCGTAGGGGCCCGGGGCCGGCACCGATCCGGCGCCGGCCACCGGTCCGGAAGCGCCCGCCATCGGCAGCCCCGTACCCATCGCCCCGGCAGCCACCCCGAGGGTCGCTCCGGCCCGCAGGCCATTGATGAGGAACGTCCGCCGATCCATCCCGATCAGGCCTGGAGGATTCGTCAGGTCCCGAAGGCGTCCAGCAGCCGGACGGCAGCGGCCGACGGCGTGGTCCGCCCGTCCAACACGTCGCCCTCCACCATCCCGAGCAGGTCCAGGACCGCCGGATCGGACCGCAGACCGGCCAGCAGGCGGTCCTCGACCATCGACCACATCCAGGCCAGGCGTTGGGCACGCCGGCGCTCGGTCCACTCGCCCGACCCGGTCAACGCCTCCCGGTGGTCCTCCACCCGGGCCCAGACCTCATCGAGGCCGTCGCCCGACAGGCCGGCACAGGTGACCACCGGTGGTGTCCACGTGGGGCTGGCCGGCTGGGTGAGGCGAAGGGCCGCCGAGTAGTCGCGGGCCGCCGTGCGGGCCGCCGGGGCGTTGTCCCCGTCGGCCTTGTTCACGGCGATCATGTCGGCCAGCTCCAGGACGCCCTTCTTGATGCCCTGCAGTTCATCGCCGGCACCAGGCAGCATCAGCACCAGGAAGAAGTCGACCATCCCGGCCACCACCGTCTCGGACTGGCCCACGCCCACCGTCTCGACCAGCACCACGTCGTAGCCGGCGGCCTCCAGGACCACCATCGACTCGCGGGTGGTGCGGGTCACCCCGCCGAGGGTGCCGGCGCTCGGCGAGGGGCGCACGAAGGCCGACGGGTCGTTGGCCAGCCGGAGCATGCGGGTCTTGTCACCCAGGATGCTGCCTCCGGTGACCGTGCTCGTCGGGTCGACGGCCAGGACGGCCACCCGATGGCCGTCCCCGGTCAGACGACCGCCGAGGGCCTCGATGAAGGTGGACTTGCCCACTCCCGGAACCCCGGTGATCCCCACCCGGTGGGAGTCCACGGCATGGGGCAGCAGGGCGTCCAGGAGGGCGGTGGCCTCGGCCCGGTGGCCGGGGTGGCTGGACTCGACGAGGGTCAGGGCCCGTCCCATGGCCGCCCGGTCGCCGGCCAGCACGCCGTCGACCAGGGCCTGGTCGACCACCCCACGGTCGGCTACGCGATCGGTCACCGGAGGCCTACCCCGGAGATCCGCCAGCGGCGGCGGGAGCGAGCGCGTCGAGCAGGTCGACGGCTGCGGTGGCCACCACCGTGCCCGGTGGGAACACCGCGGCGGCACCGGCGGCCAGCAGGGCGTCATGGTCGTCCGGCGGGATGACCCCACCCACCACGATGGCGATGTCATCCCGCCCGTGGGAGGCCAGGGCCCCGCGCAGTTCAGGCACCAGGGTCAGGTGACCGGCGGCCAGCGAGCTCACGCCGACCACGTGCACGTCGTTCTCCACGGCCTGGCGGGCCACCTCATCGGGCGTCGAGAAGAGGGGGCCGATGTCCACGTCGAAGCCCAGGTCGGCGAACGCCGTGGCGATGACCTTCTGGCCCCGGTCGTGACCGTCCTGGCCCATCTTGGCCACCAGGATGCGGGGCCGCCGTCCGGCGTCGGCCTCGAAGGCCACCACCCGGGCACGGGCCCCGGACACGGCCTCCCCGTCGCCGACCTCGCTGTTGAAGACTCCGGAGATGGTGCGGACCTCCGCCACGTGGCGCCCGTAGACCTGTTCGAGGGCGTCGCTGATCTCCCCGACCGTAGCCCTCGCCCGGGCCGCGTCGATGGCCAGTGCCAGCAGGTTCCCCTCACCGGAGGCCGCGCTGGCCGTCAGGGCACCCAGGGCATCGACACAGGCATGCGGGTCCCGTTCGGCCCGCAGGCGTTCCAACTTGGCCAACTGGTCGGCCCGGACCTGGGCGTTGTCGACCTTCCGGACGTCGATCGGGTCCTCGTGGTCCAACCGGTAGCGGTTCACCCCGACCACCGACTGTCGGCCCGAATCGATTCGGGCCTGGGTCCGGGCCGCCGCCTCCTCGATCCGCAGCTTGGGAATCCCGGCCTCGATGGCCCGGGCCATGCCGCCGGACTCCTCGACCTCTCGGAGGTGGACCAGGGCCCGTTCGGCCAGGTCACGGGTGAGGCGTTCGACGTGGTGGCTGCCGCCCCACGGGTCGGCCACCCGGCAGGTGCCGCTCTCCTGCTGGAGGAACAGCTGGGTGTTGCGGGCGATGCGCGCCGAGAAGTCCGTCGGTAGGGCGAGTGCCTCGTCCAGGCCGTTGGTGTGCAGCGACTGCGTGTGGCCCTGGGTGGCCGCCATGGCCTCCACGCAGGTCCGGACCACGTTGTTGTAGACGTCCTGGGCGGTCAGGCTCCAACCCGACGTCTGGGAGTGGGTGCGCAGCGACGACGAGCGGGGATCGGTCGGCGCGAACTCACGCATCAGGTCGGCCCACAGCAGACGGGCGGCCCGCAGCTTGGCCACCTCCATGAAGAAGTCCATGCCGATGGCCCAGA
>CAYWBE010000223.1:0-2989 GCA_964456295.1 uncultured Candidatus Nemicrothrix sp. | reverse complement strand
TGGGTGGCGCCATGGCCGGCGGCATCTCGCTGGGTTCGGCCGAGTCCATCGCCCCGATGGTCATCCTCGAGCCGCTCGGCGTGCCCGGGGTGTCCCAGCTGAAGGACGCGGTGGCCTTCACCGTGCTGGTCCTCGTGCTGCTGTTCAAGCCCTCCGGCCTGTTCGGAGAGCGGCTGTCGTCGGAGGACCGGGCATGAACCTCCGTACCACCGCCCTTCCCGCCTCGCCCGTGGACCAGGACTGGCGCCACGTGGCCCGCTGGGGCCTCATCTGCGGCCTGACCCTCGTCGGCCTGTGCCTGGTCGGCATGCCCGTCGAACTCGACAAGCGAACCATCGTCGAGCGCTACCTGAGCCTCGGTTACGTGTTCGTGCTGATGGTCCCCGTCATCATCGGCTATGTGGCTTCCACGCTGGTGCGCCTGGAGGGCGTCGAGAACCGCCGGCAGGGCGCATTCGACCTGGTGACCGGCTTCGTCGTGGGCCTCGTGGGCGGCGGGTTGCTGTCCCTGTTCATGGTGGCGCTGGACTCCTGGAACCTGCGGGACCCGCTGGTCAACTGGAGCCCGAAGCTCTTCCGCTTCCTGACCTACGAGAACGGGATGGGCTTCGGGGCCATGGCGTGGCTGTCCACGTGCGCCGTCCTGGGCCTGGTCGGGGCCGCGCTCCACGTGGTGCCCACCCTGGTGCGCCGGACGGTGTCGTTCATGGTGCTGGGCCTGCTGTTCCTGTCGGTCCTGGAGTCGGCCGTCGACGACCTGATGGAGGGCTTCGGCCTCGAATCGCTGGCCGACTGGGTGTACGCCAAGAAGAACGGGCTGACCCTGACGTCGACCATCGTGGTCGGCCTGGTGATCGGCGCGGCGTCGCTGGTCACGAGGGGCCGGGTGAAGGCGGTCACCACCCGCTACCAGGACATGGAGGGTGCCGAACGCCAGAAGGCGTCGATGCTCCTGTTCGTGGTGGTCGCCGTCCTGTGCATCGTGCTGCCGCTGTTCCTGGGCAAGATCATGAACGAACTGCTGGCCAACGTCGGCATCTTCCTCCTGCTGGCCCTCGGTCTGAACATCGTGGTCGGCCTGGCCGGCCTGTTGGACCTCGGCTACGTGGCCTTCTTCGCCGTGGGCGGCTACACCACCGCCGTGCTGACCTCGCCCAACAGTCCGTGGTTCTCCCCCGAGCTGCACTTCGGCATCGCCCTGGTGTTCGTCGTGGCCTTCGCTGCCCTCACCGGCCTGTTGATCGGCGCACCGGTCATCAGGATGCGGGGCGACTACCTGGCCATCGTGACCCTCGGGTTCGGCGAGATCATCCGACTGCTGTTCATGTCGGACTGGTTGGGCCCGTACTTCGGCGGCGCCCAGGGGATCACCAACATCCCGGGCGTCGACCTGGGCTTCGCCACGGTGAAGGGCACCGATCCCCGGTCGGTCTTCTACCTGGTGCTGGTGTTCTGCGCCATCGCCATCTACACCTCGTGGCGCCTGCAGGCGTCCCGCCTGGGTCGGGCCTGGATGGCCATCCGGGAGGACGAGCAGGTGGCCGAGGCCATGGGCATCAACACCGTCAACGCCAAGTTGATGGCCTTCGTGGTCGGCGCCGTGCTGGCCTCGTTCAGCGGCGCCGTGCTGGCTGCCAAGGTGGGCTCCATCTTCCCGACCTCGTTCATGATCCTGGTGTCGATCATCATCCTGGTCGTCGTGATCGTGGGAGGCATGGGCAACATCGCCGGCGTGATGGTCGGCTCGTTCGTCCTCATCGGCGTGCTGGGTGGCCCCAAGCAGCCCGGCCTGCTCCAGGAGTTCCAGAACTTCAAGCTGCTGATCTACGGCATCCTGCTGGTGTTCATGATGCTGAAGCGTCCCGAGGGCCTCGTGCCGAGCGCCCGCCGGACCCGTGAGCTCCACCAGGACGAGTTCCTGCAGGACGCCTGGCTCAAGGGCGACAAGCTGGGTTCCGACGAGGACGACCCGGACGGTGAGGCCGTGCCGGCCGCCGTGTCAGCCGGTGACGAGGGAGGGGAGGAGGAATGAGCGAGCGACTCCTCGAGATCCGTGACCTGAAGGTCACCTTCGGCGGCCTGGACGCCCTGTCCGGCTTCGACTTCCACGTGGACGAGGGCGAGATCGTCAGCGTCATCGGCCCCAACGGCGCCGGAAAGACCACCTTCTTCAACCTCATCTCCGGCCTGGTGGCCCCCACCGAGGGTGAGATCCTGTTCGAGGGCGATTCCATCGTCGGCCTGGATCCCAGCATCGTGACGTCACTGGGCATCGCCCGGACCTTCCAGAACGTGCGGTTGTTCCCCAACATGACGATCCTCGAGAACGTCATGGTGGCCCAGCACTGCCGGACCAGCCAGCTGGTGTTCGGGGCGTTGATGCAGACCAGGGCATTCAAGACCGAGGAGCGGGAGATCCGTCAGCGGGCCGAGGAGGTCCTCGCCTTCTTCGGGCACCGCCTCGTCGGCTACCGGATGGACCAGCCGGCCTTCGCCCTGTCGTACGCCAACCGTCGCCGCCTGGAGATCGCCCGGGCCATGGCCACCCAGCCCCGCCTGCTGCTGCTCGACGAGCCGGTGGCCGGCATGAACCCCATGGAGACCGCCGAGCTGACCGCCCTGATCGGTCGGCTGCGGACCGAATGGGGCTTCACCATCATCATGATCGAGCACGACATGAAGGTCGTCCGGGACGTCTCGGACCGGGTCGTGGTGCTCGACCATGGTGTACCCATCGCCCAGGGGTCCTACGACGAGGTGTCGACCAACCCCGACGTCGTCGAGGCCTATCTGGGCCGCCCCGTGGAGGCCAGGCAATGAGCGAGCAGGGTTCCACCAACGGTGCCACGGCGCTCCTGGAGTTCCGCCAGGTCAACACCCACTACGGAGCGGTCCACATCCTCAAGGACGTCGACCTGGCCATCTACCCGGGCGAGCTGGTCTGCCTGCTGGGCGGCAACGCCTCGGGCAAGTCCACGACGCTGAAGAC